>JALYZL010000233.1 GCA_030948875.1 Actinomycetota bacterium | reverse complement strand
GTCCTCGTCGACGCCCTCCATGCGCGTGACCCCGGGCCACCAGCGCGGGAAGTGGTGGGGGTCGGCGATCAGCTCCCATACGCGCTGCGGCGCCGCGGCCACAATCCGGGTCCGCCGAGCCGTAGGCATCACTCCGACCGGTAATCGAGCAGAGCGTGCACCTGGAAGGGGTGCAGACGCTCTCGGCCGCCGAGGAAGCTGAGCTCGATCAGGAACGAGCACGCGACGACCTCGGCGCCGAGGCCGTCGACGAGGTCGCAGAGCGCACGCGCGGTGCCGCCGGTGGCCAGGAGATCGTCATGGACGAGCACGCGGGCGCCGCCGGCGAGGGCGTCGGCGTGGACCTCGAGCGCGTCGATGCCGTACTCGAGCGTGTACTCGGCGCTCACCGTCTCGTGCGGCAGCTTGCCCGGCTTGCGCGCGGGAACGAACCCGGCGCCGAGCTCCCGGGCGAGCGCGGCGCCGAGGATGAAGCCGCGCGCCTCGGCCGCCACCACGTACTCGACGCCGAGCGGCGCCGCGTAGGCCGCGAGCTCCGACACGGCGGCATCGAGAGCCCCCGCGTCAAGCAAGAGCGGGGTGATGTCCTTGAAGACGATCCCCTGGCGGGGGAAGTCAGGGATGTCGCGGATGCGGGCGCGCAGGTCTACCGGCACTACTTTGCGATCTTGCGCAGGTCGCGGATCAGCAGCAGGTGCTTGAGGTGGGTGGTGACCGACGCGAGGTTCTCGAGCGCCTCGACCGCCTCCTTGCGGCGCTCGGCGTTGCGGGACCTGAGCGCCGGGGCGAGGATGCTCTGCAGCAGGGCGGCCTCGCGGTCGGCGGAGGTGCGGAAGACGCGGAGGTTGCGTCCGCCTACGCCGTACTTGGCGAGCTCGTTGACCGACCTGACGATCTCGCGCTCGGTCTCGTCGAAGTAGCGGACGCCCGACCTCGTCTCTCCCTTGATCACTCCGAACTCGACGAGCTCGTGCACAAGCTTGGGATCGGCGCTGGTGTCCTCGACCACGTCCGCGAGCGAGTAGAGCGAGCCGGGGTCTCGGACCGTCATCATCCCGCGCCGGACCGGGCGCCCATCTCCCGTGGCCACCTCCGATTCCGAGCGACCACCTGCGAGCTCCTGGCGGATCACCCGCAGGGGCAGGAACTCGTCGCGCTGGAGACGCAGGATCGTCCGCAGGCGCTGGACGTCGGCCTGGGTGTAAAGCCGGTAGCCACCCTGGGTGCGCCGCGGCGCAAGCAGCTTCTGGTCCTCGAGGTAGCGGATCTTCGAGATCGAGATCTCGGGGAACTCCTGGATCAGCGCCTTGCAGACCGCGCCGATGGTCAGCGACTTCTGGCGGGGACGGGCGGGATCTTCGTCGGGCGTCTCGGGGAGCTCCACGTCGGGTCTGCCGGTCTCGGAGGAAATGGCCATCAGCGACTCAGGAACGCGAGCTTGTACTTGCCGATCTGGAGCTCATCGCCGTCGCTGAGGCGGTGGGACTCGATGCGCTGGCGGTTGACGTAGGTGCCGTTCAGGGACCCGCAGTCGTCGAGGTGGTAGTCGCCGCCCCGACGGACGAGAATCGCGTGATCGCGGGAGACGGTCACGTCGTCGAGAAAGATGTCCGAATCCGGGCGCCGGCCGACGGTGAGGCGATCTCCGACGACGGAAAAGCTCTCCCCCGCGCGCCCACCACCCGAGCGGATGACGAGCGTGGCGTCGCGCTCGGCCACGGGCTCGAGGGACACCGGTTCCATGTCCCCGGTCTCACCGACCCGGTAGGTAGCTGTCGTCGCGTCGGGCGTCGACTCGCTCTGAGCAAGGTACGCCCCGCAGCGCTGGCAGTAGTTGGCCCCCTCAGCATTGGCGAACCCGCACTCGGGACAGTGTTGGGCCACCGTGACCTCAACGGTCCTACTCGCCGCCACCGGTTCCACCGGCGGGGCTGTCGGTCGGGACGCGCCCGGCCAGGATGTCCGTGAGCTTCTGGATGTCGGCGCCGGAGATCACGTCCTCGCCGCCTTCGTGCTGCTTCTTGCGGCGATTGACCAGTTCCGCGCGCAGGATGTCGATCTTCCCGTGCAGGATCCGGCGCTTATAGGAGATCTCCATCTCCTCTTCGGTGAGCTGGCCGATGACGTCCTTGAGCTCTTGGTCCGTCAGCGAGCCGAGGTCGGGAAACGTGTCCATTCGTTGTGTCCTCCGGTCCGGGGCTAGGCTGAAACGGCGAGTATAGTCGCAGGGATCATAGGGTCAAGCTGAGGTTGAGGGTCAGACCGCTGACCGCCCCAGGGGGCGCCCGCCGACCGGGCCTGCCCTAGTGCTCCACGGCCGACTTACCTGCGCGCGTTTCAGCGATGCCACGTCGAACGTACAGCACCGTGGCCCAGAGCGCCAGGGTCATTCCCACATAAAGCATCACGAGCGCCACCGTGTGGAGGCCCGCCATGGCGAAGAACGGCGCCCCCATCAGCGGACCGACGCCGAGGCGGCCCGGCCAGTTGATCTTGAGCTCGACGCCGCGCCTCATCCCGTACCGGCTCACGCCGAGCATGAACAGCTCCCGCGCGATCACCACCGCGATCGCCCACCGCGGGAGCAGCGAGAAGCGCCACACCACTGCCATCCCCGAGATCACCAGCAGCCGGTCGACGACGGGGTCGAGCAGCGCGCCGAGGCGGCTGTACTGACCCGTGAGCCGCGCCGCGAAGCCGTCGAGATAGTCCGCCCAGCCGATAACGGCGTAGAGGACCGCGGCGAGCGCGTCCTGACCACGGTGGCTCGAGAAGGCGACGACGAGGAACACGGGGATCAATGCCATGCGCACGAACCCGATCGCGTTGGGGAGCGTCCAGGGGTTCAGGGGCTGGCCCGTAAGGGTCGCGGGCGGCGGCGGGCCGGAACGGTCGAGACCGAGCAGTCGCCGGTTGCTGAGCCGCCCGGGCATGGCGCCCGATCAGGGCAGCTCGCCCCAGGCGCGGGCGACCGCGGCTGCGGCGTCCTCCACCGGAACGGTGGTGGACACCAGTCCGCGCCGCACCTGGGCCTCGATCCACGAGCTCGCCAGCGACCGCTTGCCGACCGTCAGGCGCAGCGGGCAGCCGAGGAGCTCGGCGTCGGCGAACTTCTCGCCGGGGCCCGCGTCGCGGTCGTCGTAGAGCACCGAGAGCCCGAGCTCCTGGAGCTCGCCGTAGAGGCCGTCGGCAAAGGTCCGCTCCTCGCTCCCCGGCTTTCCGAGCACCACGAGCTCGACGTCGAAGGGAGCGAGAGACCGCGGCCAGGAGATTCCCTTCTCGTCGGCGAACTGCTCGACCGCGGCGGCGCAGATGCGGGCCGGGCCAATCCCGTAGGAGCCCATCCAGATGAGCTGCGAGTGGCCGTGCTCGTCGAGGTAGGTGGCGTCCATCCGCTCCGAGTAACGCGTGCCGAGCTTAAAGATGTTGCCGACTTCGATCGCCGGCTCGATGCGGACGGGATGGCCATTGACGGTGTCCCCGGCGAGGACGGAGCGGACGTCGACCCGCGAGTACGCGAAGTCCCGACCGGGCTCGACGCCGCGCAGGTGCGCGTCGGGAGCGTTGGCGCCCGTGACGTAGCCGCCCTCGTGGACCCCGTCGCAGACGGCAGCGTCGAGGAGGATCGGGACCTCGACGCCGACCGGCCCGATGAAGCCGGGCGGTCCGATCCGGGCTGCCACCTCCTCGGCGGTGGCGGGCCGGAACTCGCCGCCGAGCGCGAGACGGAGCTTGATCTCGTTGACACGGTGGTCGCCGCGCAGCATCACCAGGCGCAGCTCTGGGGCGCCTTGGCGCCCGTCCTCAGGCACCACCGGGTAGGCCTTGAGCAGCGCGCCGGCCGGGACGCCGAGCGCCGAGGCGACCTCGGCGACCGTGGTCAGGCCCGGGGTCGAGACCTGCTCCGGTGCGCTCAGGCGCGGGGACCGCTCGACGGGCTGGGCGTCGGCGGAGGCGATCTCCATGTTCGCCGCGTACCCCCCGGCGAGCGCGATCTCGTTCTCTCCCGCCGCGCACGGCGCCATGTACTCGTGCGCGCCGAACCCGCCCATGTACCCGACGTCGCCTTCCACCCTGTACCACTCGAGACCGCTGCGATCGAAGATGCGGTCATAGGCGGCCACGTGCTTGTCGTAGGCGACGTCGAGACCCTCAGGGTCGCGGTCGAAGCTGTAGGAGTCCTTCATGATGAACTCGCGCGTACGCAAGACCCCGGCGCGCGGGCGCGGCTCGTCGCGCTCCTTGGTCTGGATGTGGAAAAGCATCAGAGGCAGGTCGCGGTAAGAGCGCACCACCTGGGCGACGTGGCCGGTGACGATCTCCTCGTGCGAGAGCGCGAGCACCATGTCGGCGTCGCGACGATCCTTGAGCTTGAACAGCTCGTCGATCGCGTACCGCCCTGTGCGGCGCCACGGCTCGGCGGGATTGAGCACGGGCATGAGCATCTCGTGCGCCCCGATCGCGTTCAGCTCCTCGCGCACGATCTGCGCGGCACGCTCGTGCACGCGCCAGCCGGCCGGCAGCCACGACCACAGGCCGGCCCCCACCTGCCGGACCAGCCCCGCGCGGACCATCAGCTTGTGCGATAGCGCCTCCGCGTCGGCGGGGGGCTCGCGCTCGGTGGGCAAGAAATATCCAGAGAGGCGTGTCATCGTGGTATGCGGGTAGAGAAGCCGCATAGTCCTGCGCGGCCGAGGCGTGAAGCCTAGTGTCCCGATTCGAAAATCCGCACGCAGTCTGCGTGCGTCTGGACGCGCCTGGGCGGCGGCGGCGACCCCGCCGTACCACCAGTACGTCTCGGGTCACCGCCACCACCCAGCCACGCCCAGCCATCCCGCATCCAGCATCCGACTTTCCGAATCACGACACTAGTGTCCCGAGCCGCCGGGCCGCTTCTGATAGAACGCCGACTCACCCCACCCGAAGGAGCTATCGATGGCCTACCAAGTGCCAGCCCTGCCCTACGACTACGCGGCGCTCGAGCCTCACATCGACGAGGCGACGATGCGCGTGCACCACGATAAGCACCACCAGGCGTATGTAGATAAGGCCAACGCCGCGCTGGAGGGCACGGAGTGGGCCGACAAGACCGTGGATGAGGTCTTGCAGAATCTCGACGCGCTCCCCGAGGAGAAGCGGACCGCGGTTCGCAACAACGCGGGCGGGCACTACAACCACTCGCTGTTCTGGACTTGGATGGCACCGAACGGAGGCGGCGAGCCCGACGGCCCCTTGGCCGCGGCGATCGACGCGGCCTTCGGATCGTTTGCCGACTTCCAGGCCAAGCTCAAGGACGCGGGCGTGAACCGCTTCGGCTCGGGCTGGTCGTGGCTCGTGCACGACGGATCCGCCCTCGCCGTGGTCTCCACGCCCAACCAGGACAGCCCGATCAGCGACGGCCAGATGCCGCTCCTCGGCGTCGACGTGTGGGAGCACGCCTACTACCTGAAGTACCAGAACAAGCGCCCTGACTACATCGACGCGTGGTGGAACGTCGTCAATTGGCCCGCGATCGGGGAGCGCTTCGCCGCCCTCGGCGGCTAGCCCGCCCGGCAAGTTCACGGGCCTCGCCCAGGCCCGTAGGCGCGAACGGAGTGGCGCGACGCCGTTCCGTTCGCGCTACCCTCGTGTTCGTGAGTTGGGGACGGTCACGGGGTCCCCACGTGTGTTGTCAGCGTTCCGCCAGGCGCACCTGCCGCCACCGGGAGAGGGAGTTCGCATGTCGACGGTAGAGTCACGCCCGGGTTCGCGCACCATCCTTGTGGCGCTGCTCGCGCTGATCGCGATCGCCTTCGCGCTCCGCGCGCCGGCAGCCCAGGCAAGCACCAGCCAGGTGTCGGTCATGATGGACGATAACCTGCTCGTCTACGCGGGCAACTCGACGCGCATGGCGGCGCTGAAGTCGATGAAGGCGCTTGGCGTCTCGACGGTCCGAGCCACCCTGCTGTGGAGCGTAGTCGCGCACGGGACCAAGGACCCAGCGACCCACCGTCGCTTCGATCCCACCAACCCCGCCGACTACCCGCGGAACGCCTGGATCAACTATGACCAGCTCGCCGTCGACGCGCAGGTGTTGGGCATCAAGGTGTACTTCGACGTCACCGGTCCCGGACCGGCGTGGGCGATGGGCAAGACGAGCGACCCCAAGGAGAAAGCGAGCTTCATGCCCAACGTGGGTCAGTTCGGGAAGTTCGTCCAGGCCGTCGGCACCCGCTTCTCGGGGAGCTACCACAGCCTGCCCAGGGTGGGCACCTGGTCGATCTGGAACGAGCCCAACCAGGTCGGATGGCTCGCGCCTCAAGGCGTCTACAACAGCCAGCTCCACGCCATCCTCCCCTACTCTCCAATCCTCTATCGCGAGCTGTGGTACGCAGGCCGCCATGCGCTCAACCGCACCGGGCACAAGAGCGACGTCGTGCTGGCGGGTGAGACGGCACCGCTCGGCAGCCCGCCCCAGAACGGCCGCACGCCGATGCGCCCGGCCCAGTTCATCCGCGAGCTCTTCTGCGTCAACAGCAAACTGCAGCCGCTCACCGGCCTGCGGGCGAGCGTCCGCGGATGCAGCATGTTCAAGCGGAACGGGCCGATCGTAGCGAGCGGCTGGGCCCACCACCCCTACACCAAGGCGCAGCCCCCGACGTGGCGGGACAAGAGCCCCGACTCGATCGTCATCGCCAACATCTCCTCCCTTCCCAAGCTCCTGGACGGGATCGCCAGGAACACCGGCCGAGTGGCGACCAAGCTCCCGATCTGGATCACCGAGATGGGCTACGAGACCAACCCGCCGGACCCCTACCGCGGCGTCACGCTCGCCGACCAGGCGTCGTGGATCAACGAGAGCGATTTCATGGCCTACCAGCAGCCTCGGGTGGCGGCGGTCACCCAGTTCCTGCTCGAGGACGCCGGACCCAACACCCACTACAACAAGACCGCCCGCGGGTACTGGGACACCTACCAGTCCGGGATCGAGTTCGGCCCCGGCAGCGGCAACACCCCGGGCACGGGAAAGCCGGCCTACAACGCCTACGCGATGCCGATCTGGATCCGCTCGACAGGACCAGCGTCGAGCCCGCAGCTCGAGCTCTGGACCCAGGCGCGCTTCCGTGCCTCTGCGGTCACCCCGAGAGACGTGGCCATCTTCCAGTTCCAGCCCAAGGGGTCGAGCAGGTGGACCAACATCACGTCGTTCGAGCCACTGAACCCGGCGGGGTTCGTCGACGTACGCATACCGGAGAACGCCTACGGTGTGCCGGGAACGTGGCGAGCCATCTGGCTGGGTCCGACCGGCTTCGACATCAGCCGGGAAGTCAGCTTCCCAAGCTGACCGGCGGGGCCGGCAGCGCCGGCCCTGGCTAGAGTTGGCCTAGAGATGGAGGTCAGCGAGCTGCCGGCCCACGCTCGGCGCGGGAAGCGCGTCATGCCCGTGCTATCGGTCATCGACGCTCGCTTCCTGATCGCCGGCATCGTCCTGCTCGCGGTCGCGCTGCGCTTCGTGGCCATAGGCCAGCACTGGGGGACCGACGACGGCTACTCGTACCTCGTCGCCTCCTCGCCCAACGCCCACGTGTTCCTCGCGCGCCTCGCCGCCTACGAGAACACACCTCCGCTCTCCTACCTGGTGCTCGCACTGATGCCGACCGACCACAGCGCGTGGATGCTCGTGCCCGCCGCGGTGGCGGGGACGCTCGCGTGCGTCGTCCTCTACTGCGCCCTGCGCCGGCCGCTGGGCACCGAGGCTGCGCTCCTCGCCGCCCTCGCCCTCGCGGTGGCCGCCTTCCAGATCAGCTACTCCAACCTCTCACGAGGGTTCATGCTCGCCGATCTCGCCCTCCTCGTGGCCATGTGGGCGGTGCTCGCCCTGAGCCGGCGCGAGTCGCTGGGCTGGTGGGCCGTCTACCTCCTCGCCGGCGTGATCGCCATCTACACGGAGTACGACTCGGCGATCTTCCTTGCTGCCCTGACCGCCGCCGCCCTGTGGCTCGGCGCGCCGACGCGGCGGCGCATGGCCGTGCTCGGACTCCTGCCGCTGCTGACGATCATCCCTTGGATCCCCCAGATCGTGCGCGGCGAGCACGCCGTCGGCAAGACCAAGCTCGCGACGCCGTTCTCAGCCCCCTCGCCGGGCACGGTGCGCGAGCTGACGGTGTCGCTCGCCTTCGGCGCCAATGGGGGCACGAGTAGCGTGCTCGGGCAGTGGCTCGAGTTCGCCGTCATCGTCGCGCTCGCCGTCGTGGCCGTGGTCGCGCTACGCCGGACGGCCACCGCGCGGGGCAGGCGCTGGCGCTACGCGATCCTCCTGATCGCGGGGACGGCGGGGTTGACGCTTGTCGGGCACGCGATCGCGCCGGCAGTCGGCATCCAGCTCCTCACCGAGCGCTACCTGACGATCATGATCCCCCTGGCCGCCGCGCTCGCGGCCGCGGCGATCGTCAGCTACGGGCGGCGCGGCCCGGTCCTCGCCGCGAGCCTCGCCCTTCTCGCCGCCGGCGCCATCAATCTCGGCCACCGCTACCACCATCAGTGGGAGCCCGACCTGCGGCCCGTGCGCGTGGCTGCCCTCGCCGTGCACCCGAAGACCATCCTCACCGACAACCCCGACGTCGTCTACTACCTGAAATCGCTCCACCCGCAGCTCGATCGACCCTTCAACCTGGGCCCGGGCCGGGCTGCTTCGTGCGCGCGACCGTGCCTGATCGTCGACAGCACGACCACGAACTTCGGGGCCCTACGCCAGGTAAGCGGAGCACGGACGGTGATCGGATCCTTCGTGCTCACGCTCGAACGCTGAGGTCAGTCAGCTCGGGCAGCGCGGAGTGTCCGCGTCCGCCCGCCGCGCGAACGGCGCGTTGAGGGGCGCGGAGCCGACGATGAACACGTCGGGCTGATCCCCTGGCATGCGGCGGTCGGCGAGGAAGGCGATGAACGGCGCGCCGCTGTAGGCGAGGCCGGGCGGGCACCGTCGCGCCGCGGCGACGGCATTGTCGACCGCCGCCGGCGAGAGCGCGAACTGCAGGCCGTAACCGGAGAACAGGCGGCGAGCGATGCCTGGATCTCGAGGATCGATGAGCAGCGAGATCGACTGGGCGATGAGAAAAGCACCGAGCACCGGCACGATCCACCGAAACCGCGCCCGTTCCCACGCCCACGTGGCTCCGCACCCGGCCAGCGCGAGCAACGGGGGCTCGGCGACGGCGAAGACGTCGATGTACGAGCCGCGTTTGAACAGGCTGAGCC
>JALYZL010000220.1 GCA_030948875.1 Actinomycetota bacterium | reverse complement strand
GATCGCCGAGACGGTCGAGTCCGACATGCGCAACCTGCGCCTGCTCAGCCCGCTGCTGCGTCAGCTGATGCCCGGCCTCGAGGTTCGTGCGGTGCTCAATGAGCTCCGGGAGCGGATCGTCGAGGAGTGCGACTACGAGCTCGAGGCCGGCAATCACCGCCGCGTCGAGCGCTTCTGGCGAGGGCACCCGTTCGTCCGCGTCCCTGCCGTCGATACCGAGCTCAGCCACCGCCGTGTCCTCGTCACCGACTGGATCGACGGCGACGGGTTCGATGCCGTCACCGCCGCGCCCGATCCCGTCCGTGACCGCTACGCCGAGATCGTCTACCGCTTCTTCTACGGCACCGTGCGCGAACTCGACCTCGCCCTCGGCGACCCACACCCCGGCAACTACCTCCTGTGTCCCGACGGTCACGTGGCCTTCTTCGACTTCGGGATGATGCGCCGGCTTCCGCCCGATTACCTCAGCCGCGAGGCGCGGATCTCGCGCGCGTTGCGCGAGTCCGATGTGGCCACCGTCGTGGCCGGCATGCACGACCTCGGCTACCTGCCCGGCGAGCTCGACGGATGGGACGGGACGCTGCTGGTGGAGTACATGCGTCAGGTCTCATGGTGGTTGCGCACCGACGAGCCGCTGCGCCTCACCCCTGAGGACCTGTGGCGCAGCACCGCCGGCTTGCGCGACGAGGGCGGCCGCGTCCACGTCGCTCAACTGCGCAAGATGACCCTCCCCCCAGACGCGCTGCTGCTGCGTCGGATGGAGGGCCTGCTGTTTCAGACCGCGGCGATGCTGCACGCATGCGCTCCCTGGGGGCCGCTGCTCGGCGAGCTCATCGAGGGCGCCGAGCCGGTCGGCGAACTCGGCGCGGCTCACGCGGACTGGCTCGCCCGGCGCGGTCGCGGTCACTGAGGACCGTCGTCGCCGACGCGGCGGACGACGATCTCGTCCTCACCGAACACGGCACGGACCTCGATCCGGCCGCCGAGCGCGGCCACATAGCGCTCGAGCGCAGAAAGGTAGAGGTCCTCGCGCCGCTCGTCTTCGCTGATCTGCTCGTCGACGGTGTCGAGCGCGGCGAAAACCTCCTCGTCACTGGTGCCGCGCCGGTAGAGCGCATGCGCGATGCACTCCTGGGCCTCCATCAGCCGCCGGTAGAGCTCGGCGCGCATCGCGTTCACCGGCTCCTCCCGCCCGGCCCGCGGGGGCCGGCTCCTCGGCTCTGCCATGGCGGCTCCTTTCCTCTGTTGTTCCGCTCGTGCTCGGCGTACAGGCGCTCGGCGCGCCCGATCTGCTTCGGATACCAACGGTTCCACTTCCCCGCCTTATTGCCGCCGAGCAGCATGACAGCGCTCCCGCGCGAGTCGAAGGCAAACAGCAGCCGCATGCTGCGGTCCACCCGCGCCTCCTTGAGCTTGGCCAGCTTCGATCCGTGGATCACGTCGACATGAGGACGCCCCTGCAACGGGCCGCCCTCGCCGACGCGCGCGATCGCGCCGTTCGCCTTGGCGCGCTGCTCAGCGTCCAGGGTCCTCGTCCAGGCCGAGAACTCCCGCGTTCGCACGACCGGGCGCGGTCGGCCGCCCGGCGCGGCTGACCGACGCGGCTCAGGCACGGATGCGCCGATCGTCATCGCCGTCGTCGGCCACACGCTCGGCGAACGCGTGGGCGAGCTGCAGATGCACCTCGACTAAGCGCGTGACCTCGGTCTCATGAGCACTCGGCGTCATGTTGTACAGAGTCCGGCCGGCGGCGGTTTTCACCCCGTTGCGGATCGATTTCCACCGCGGCCTCGATCTTCCGCAGATGATCGGCCCGCAGTCACCATTCGCGCCACCGGCGATACGACTTTGTCGTCTCCCGACAGTGGCTGCGCAACATCATCGGGTATAACTCTTCATGTTGTTTTGAAAAGCACGACAACTTGTAGAACGGGAGATCACCATGTCCGCAGTCCTGTTCGGATCGATCGGCGCCCTGGCAGACACCTCCGAGGTGCAGAGAGAGGCATTCAACGAGGCCTTCAGCGCCCACGGGCTCGACTGGAGCTGGTCGCGCGAGGAGTACCGGCAGCTGCTGCAGTCCAGTGGCGGAATGGACCGGATCGCCGCCTATGCGCAGTCGCGCGGGGAGAACGTCGACGCCGCCGGCGTACACCAGACGAAGTCAGAGATCTTCCAGAAGCGGCTGCGCGAGGGCGGGATCAGCCCACGGCCCGGCGTCGTGCAGACGATTTCCGAGGCCCGGCGCGATGGTGCGCAGGTGGCCCTGGTGACGACGACGTCGCCCGACAACGTCACCGCGCTCTCAGAAGCGCTCCGGCCCCAGGTCGACGTCAGCGCCTTCGCGCTGGTCGTCGACACGACGTCGGTGGAGCACCCCAAGCCGGCGCCGGACGCCTACCGCTACGCCCTGGCGCAGCTCGGCGAGCCGGCCGAGCACTGCGTCGCGGTGGAGGACAACGTCGGCGGTGTTCAGGCCGCGGTGGCGGCCGGCGTGCCGTGCGTTGCGTTTCCGGGCGAGAACAACGCCGGACACGATTTCGATCCGGCGACGCGACAGGTCCAGAGCCTCACCTTCGCCGAGCTCGAGACGGCCATGACCGGCGAGTGAGGAGGAAACCGATGAGCGAAATCCGGGCCGGCTATGAGGCGACCGACAGCGCCTTCCACGTCGAGGGTTACGAAAAGATCGAGTTCGACCTGATCTACGTCCACGGTGCATTTGCTGTGGAGAACGGCGAGATCGCCGAGCGCTTTGCGCGGTTCGGCCGCTGCCTGATGGTTGTCGACGAGGCCGTCGACGAGCTCTACGGGGAGCAGATCGAGGAGTACTTCCGCCACCACGAGCTGGCGCTGACCCGGGTCCCGGTGCGGATCGCCGAGGTCGACAAGAGCCTGGCCACCGTCGAACAGATCGTCGACGCGTTCGGCGACTTCGGCCTGATCCGCAAGGAGCCGGTGCTGGTCGTCGGTGGGGGGCTGACGACCGACGTCGCCGGTTTCGCCTGCGCGTCCTATCGCCGGCGCACGAACTACATCCGCGTTCCCACGACCCTGATCGGGCTGATCGACGCGAGTGTCGCGATCAAGGTCGCGGTCAACCATCGCGACCTGAAGAACCGGCTGGGCGCCTACCACGCCTCACACACGGTGATCCTCGACCTCTCGTTCCTGAGCACCCTGCCGAGCGCCCAGGTGCGCAACGGCATGGCGGAACTGGTGAAGATCGGCGTCGTCGGCAACCGGCGGGTCTTCGACCTGCTCGACGACCACGGTGAGGAGCTGCTGCGCACGGGTTTCGGCCAGCGCGAGGACAGCGACGCGCTCCAGCCGATCGCGCACGAGGTCACCCACCAGGCGATCCGCTCGATGCTCGACCTCGAGGTGCCCAACCTGCACGAGCTCGACCTTGACCGGGTGATCGCCTACGGCCACACGTGGAGCCCGACGCTCGAGCTCGCGCCCGACGCCCCGATGCTCCACGGCCACGCGGTCACCGTCGACATGGCGTTCTCGGCGACGCTCGCCGAACGGCGCGGGTACATCACCGCGGCTGATCGCAACCGGATCCTCGGGTTGATGACCCGCCTCGGCCTGGCCATCGACAGCCCGTACCTGACCCCGGAGCTCCTGCACGCTGCGACGGACTCGATCATCCAGACTCGGGACGGCCTGCTGCGCGCCCCGGTTGCCCGCCCGATCGGGAGCTGCTTCTTTATCAGCGACGTGACGGCCGGCGAGCTCGAGCAGACACTCGCCGCCCATAGGGAGCTCTGCCTCGGCTACCCGCGCGCGGGTAACGGGGAGGACGTCTTCATCGCCCCCGCCCCGGCCGGCGTCTGATCCGGACCAGGCGGAGGCGTTCAATGCCCACACCGCCGCGACCGGTGACCCCGGTTGGGATCCTCGTCGAGACCCTCGAGCGTCTGTGCCGGCGCGTCGAGGATCTCGGCGTCGCCGACGATGGGCTGCGGGCGCAGCTGCGCTCGGCGGCCGCGCTGGCCGCCGGGCTCGAGCCCTACGTTGCGCGGTGCACGAGCCCGGAGTCGCCCGCTCTGGCCGAGCTCTCGCGCCGAACCCAGGGGCACGACTGGAAGCGCCGCGGCGGCTCGGGGGCGATCGCGATGCTCGAGCAGGAGATGCTCTCCGGCCACGTCGAGGGGCAGGCGCTCAAGTTCCTCATCCGCATGACCCGCGCCCGGCGCGTGCTCGAGATCGGCATGTTCACCGGCTACTCGGCGCTGGCGATCGC
>JALYZL010000211.1 GCA_030948875.1 Actinomycetota bacterium | reverse complement strand
CTCGAATCCACCGCCTATCAGAGGTTGACCGCTACCAACGCAACAGAGGGCCGCGCGGCGGTGTCGACCAGGAGTCGCCGGTATGCGGTGTACGCCGGGCTCCCGCTCGGCCTTGGGCTGCTCGCGTCGATTCCGTTGATCCCGTTCGCGATCCGGATCACCGTCGGCAACGCGTATGCCCCGGCCATCCCTGCGACTCAGGTGCTGGTGACCGGGTCGGCTGTCTCGCTGGCTGCGTTCTGGATGCGCCCGCTCATGCTCACGCTCGGCTATCAGAGGTTCTGGGTGTTGAACAGCGCTGTGTGGGTCGGCGCCTCGGTGGCGGGTTTCGTCTTGCTCACGGGCCGGTTCGGCTTCATCGGTATGGCGATTGTGTACTCGACGATGGTCGTCGCCCAGTACGCCAGTGGGTTGGTGTATCTCATTCGCCGCACCAGGAAGTCTGCGGCATCAGCCGGCGCCCCCTGAAGGGATGCCTTTCGCCCAGCAGGGCGTCAGCCGGCCTTACGACGGAGCGCCCGCGGCCTGGGGCCGGGGTCGGGGGCGAGGGCGTCTGAAGGTTCGGGACCGGGTCGCCGAGCCTCCTCGATCGGTTCCGTTCGCACTGCCGCCTGCATGTCCTCGTCGCGAGAGGAACCGCCGCTGTCCCGACGGCCGGAGCCGCCCTCCTGCCGCGCGTACCCGTAGGGATAGCCGTAATGGGTGTCGGCGGACGTGCGGTTGAGCACCGCGCCGATGAGGGGGGTGTTGGCGTGACGCAGCACCTCGAGCGTGCGACGCAGGTCCCGTCGGGTCGTCGTGTCGGCTGCGACCACGAGGATGGTGCCGTCCACCCACGCCGACAGCGCGACTGCGTCTGCAACCGGAAGCACGGGCGGGCAGTCGACGAGCACCACGTCATAGCGTTCTTGCAGCTCGTTGAGGACTTCGGCGGTCCGCTTGCCGAGCAGGAGGGCCGCGGGGTTGTGAGGAAGGGCGCCGGACGGCAGCAGGTCGAGGCCGACCCCGGGAACGGGCCGGACAGCGTCGCAGAGCGTGGCGACTCGTTGATACACGCCGGTGAATCCAGCCGCGTTCGCCACCCCGAACAACTGGTGAAGCCGGCCCCGCCGCAGGTCGCAGTCGACGACGACGACGCGCTGACCGCCCGCGGCCAGCACGGCGGCGAGGTTGCCCACTGTCGTGCTCTTTCCGTCTTCGGCGTTGGGGCTGGTGATCTGCAGCACCTTGGGCTGGCGTTCCACGCCGATGAACTGGAGGAACGTGCTCAGGTTTCGGAACGCCTCCGCCCCCACGGAGTCAGGGTCGATCACCGAGACGATAGAGCTCCTCTCGGCCGCCTTGGTAGGGGGTAGGACCGGGATCAGTCCGAGCACCGGAACGTCCCCGATCAGACGCTCAAGATCCTCCTTGGAATGGATCCGGTCGTCGAGATAGGCCAGGAACAGGGCAAGCCCCACGCCGACGAGCAGGCCGAGCACACCGCCCAGCACGCCGGCCTGGACGGGGCGTGGCTTGAGCTTGATGGTGGGGACCGTGCCCGTCGTGACGAGCTGCGGACCACTCGAGGGGAGCGGGGCGTCGAGCTGGAGGCTGTCCAGGCGCTGCTTCAGCTCGCCTTGTTGGCTCAGCAGCTGGCTGCGCTGCGCGCTCAGTCCGCCCAATGGCTCGCTGGAAACGAAGGCATTGGGGTTGGACGCGCGAGCAGCGGCCTGCTGGGCGACCAGGTCGTTCATCTGCCTATTGAGGGTGTCAATCTCGGCTTGGAGCACATCAATCTTGGCCTGAACGCCCCGGGCGGAAGCGTTGACATCGTTCAGGTGCTGGACCTGGCGCGAGTCGATATAACGCATCCCATACGCCTTCGCAACGGCGGCGGCGCGGCTCCGTTCGGTGCTCGTGGCCCGGACCCGTACATAGTCAGTCTCGGCGATCTGGCTGACGTCCGGCTTCGGCACGGGGCCGAACTCGTCCCGGACCAGCGTTTGGATGGCGGGGCTCCTGAGGACCTCCATCTCGTCGCGGACCGCTCGAGCCAGATCGTCGCTCCCGCTCGAACCGGCGCCGGACAGCCCTTCGATTTTCGCTCGTTGAACGAACACCTTTACCTCGCCCTGATACAGAGCCGTCTGTGAAAGGGAAATGATCAGGCTCGCGACGACCATCCCGAACACTAAAAACGCGATGTACGTCTTGTAGCGCCAGATGGAACGCATGTGCGTCTGCAGATCGAACTCCGGCGCCTCCACTCTGTCGATCACCG
>JALYZL010000197.1 GCA_030948875.1 Actinomycetota bacterium | reverse complement strand
ACTCACCACCGACCCTGCGGCTGGCGATTATCGCGGCGCGAGCGCGCGACGAGGTAGCCGGCCATCTCGAGGATGACGGTGAGCGCCGCAAAGGTGGCACAGATCCACGCGAAAAAGATCGCCGTGTCGTTCACCAGCCGCTGGCTATACAGGTCGACGGCGAGGATCGCTGACGGGAGCGGGCAAGCGATATAGAGCCACCGAGGCCAAGCGCACAGGCCGACAAGCAGGCCCAAAACGGGGGCTCCGAGGACGAGCCCCCACACGAGCAGGACGAACAGTGTCTGGAGTGGGTGGGGCACGGTCTTAGCTCGACTAGGGAAGTAGCGTGAGCGCGGGCGCGGTGCCGTTCGCTGGCTCAACGATTTGGACGAGTCGGCTAGCCCCGTTTTCCGCGGTTGGCGAGGGCAAGGTCTGGCTGTGAGGGCCAGGGCGCTTGGATCTGCAGGAGGTCGAGGATGTGTTGTTGGGTGTCTGTGAGGGGGTCGAGCTGGATGCCGTGGCGGGTGTAGGTCAGGCCGAGGCCTTGGAAGGCGCTGAGGATGTTGCGGCCCGTGGGTCGGGCGGCGCGGCCTTCCGGGAGGAGGCCGGGGAGTTGTTGTTGCTCGCCGAGGGCGGCTCGGGTTTGCGCTTCGATGAGGCCGAAGATCAGCAGGGAGATCCCGAGGATGCTCAGCAGGGCGTAGACGCGGTCGTCGTTGTGCAGGAAGATCGGGCGGACCTTCAGGGTCTCTTTCATGTCGCGGTGGCGGCGCTCAACGATCTGTTGGTCCTTGTAGAGGCGCAGCACTTGGCCGGCGGTGATGCGGCCGGGCAGATTGGTCGCCAGCGCGTAGATCCCGTCGAAGCTGGCGGTCGTGTCGATCGCTTGCTGGTTGCGCTGCCAGGCCAGGGTGAGTTTGCCCTGGCGGGTAGTCAGGCTCGCGTCGATCAGGCCGGTGACGTTTACCCCGAGGATCTGCCCGATCCGTCGCTGGACTTGCTCGCGAGTCTTGTAGTAGCGGCCGCCCAGACCGTTGCGTATCCGGGTCAGTTCCTCCTCGGCCTTGGTCAGTGCGCGGTCGCGGGCGTCGGCGACCTGGGTGGCTTCTTCGGAGGAGTGGATGTAGGCGACCCGCAGTTTCAGGGGTGCCTGATCGGTGTTGGTGGGGATCTCCCAGTCACGTAGAGCGCCCTTGAACCGGGTGCGCTGTCGGGCCGGAAGCCGGGCCTCTCGGCCTGGGAGGTAGCGAACCGGGCGTAGCGCGTGGTGGCCGACATCGGCCACGAACCGCTCGCGGAACCCGGCGCTCGCCCGCAGAGGAACAACGAACCGCACCCCGGCATCGTCGATCTGCCGCAGCGTCTTGGGGGCTCCCATCGCGGAGTCACATACGATCAGCAGGCCGGGGCCGGAGAGTTCCAGCAGTCGCTCTAGCGACGCGCCGACCAGCGTGAGCTCTGAGGCGTTGCCGGGGTCCGGGCGGCTGTAGAGGACCGTCCCCTGCGGGGTGCAGGCCTGAAGCGTGCGGACCTGCCGGGCGACCTTGCGGTCAGAGCCCCAGCCCTTGGCGATCAGCGCGGAGTCCTCATATGCACCCGCGACCCGGACCGTGGTCAGGTCAACATGCAGCCGGCCCGCACTCACTCCGAACCGCTCGATCGCGCGCGCGGCGACGCGGGAGCGTAGATGTTCGCCGTAGACCGCGAACGTCTCCAGTGCACGACCGAGCCGGTCATCGTTCAGCAGCGCCGGCGCGATCCCGAGCAGCTCATGCACCGCGGCTCCCGAGGCCCACCCGGCGACGTCGTAGAGCGGGGAAGGCGAGCACAGCCGGCTGGCGATCAGCGCGCTGACGACTTCCCCGACGGAGAGGATCGACCGTGCACTGCGCGGCAGCGCAGCATCGACGGTGTCCTTCACCGCGAGCTCGCGCAGGAAATGCTCGACCAGCAGCAGCGGCCCCACGCTGCGGCGTGTCCCGGCCATCGGCGGGTCAAGCCGAGCGAACGATCCCGCCAACGCTTCCAGCTGCCCGGAGTCCTTCAGCGCATCCTTGCGGCCAAGGTTTGCCACAACACGATGGCGGACCTTGCCCTTCTCGTCGCGGTAGCCCTCGACCAGCTGGAGGTAGCTGTACTCGCGGCCGGCCCGCTTGACCTTGGTTTCCTTGACGAACATGTTGCCACAACACTACAAGCCTCACCGGACGGAACAACGTCGAGCATACAGCCATAGTTGCCACAACACGACCCGATCCCCCGCACCCAAGAAACGCCACCAAGCCACATCCCGCTTGAGAAACCGGCGGAGCTACGCAACCTCAACCGCGGAAAACGGGGCTAGCATCCGGCCACAGATCATGGTCAACCCTCCCGACGGCCACGACATGTCGCGCAGCCGCACCGATCGTGGGGAGGTGCTGAGCGCGGTATCCGACGGGATGGTCGCGCTCCTGACGGAGTTCTACGGCCGCGGCCCGACGCGCACGAAGTCCTACTACGACGACGATCTCGTCGTCTGCGTGATGCGCGGCGGGTTCTCACGCGTCGAGCAGACGCTGCTGGACGGCGGCCGCGGTACCGCGGTGATCCAGCAGCGCATGGAGTTCCAGGACGTCATGCGCGCACGCTTCACCGACGTCGTCGAGCAAGCCACCGGCCGTAAGGTGATCGGCTTCATGAGCGGAAATCAGCAGGACCCCGACCTCATGTGCGAGACGTTCATCCTCGACCCAACCGACCTGCTCGACGCGGACGATCAGGGCGAGTCGCCCTCCCAGGCCGCCTGAGCAAAAGCGCTCCGGGCCGACTCGCGCGACCCCGATCGCGCCCCGGTCCCGCAGAGGGCGCGGCCGCTATCATTGGGGTCAGAGGGCATTGCTCGTGAGGTCCGCCCCGGGAGCGTCAAACCGGACGTCGGCAACGCGATCTGACTTCCGCGGATTTGCTGCCAGACGTGCGACCCGGAGGTTGTGTGCCCGAAATGAAGCCGGCCGGCACCAGATGTCGAGGACGCCCTGACCGCCGCCGAGGCGACCTACGCTGAGCAGATCACGCTCGACCTCACCGGCCTGAATTTCGTCGATAGCACCGGCATTCACATGGTCCTGATGGCCAACACGCGCGGCACGACCAACGGCGGACGCCTCCGCCTGCGCCGCGGCCCCCCAGCGGTTCAGCGCGTCTTCGCGACGTCAGCGGCACCGCCAACGCACTGCCGTTCGCCGACCAAGCCGAGGAAGCAGGTCAACGCCGGGAGCAGTGCGGACTGGCGGCGGTCGCGGACGAAAGGCTGGAGCGCGGCTCTCGGCGACGGCTGCTCGCTCGGCGAGGTCTGCGGCGCCATGCGCGACGTGTCGGGCGCTGCCAGCCCCATTTGTAGCGAGTCGCCACCCGACGGCACCTCAGGACGGCACGTCAGTGGATGGGGAGCGTGAGAAAAACGCGTGGCCGCCGGGTGCCCGCAGTTCGACGTGGAGGTGGGCACCAGGCCGAAGCGGCCGCCGCAGGCGAAGGCTGAGTTTGCGGGGCGCCGGTCCGCTGTGGTGCCGGCGTCCGTCGTGGATCAACAGCGAGGCAACGGTCGCGGCGAAGCGTGCCCGGAACGTGCGCGAGCGGCGCGGCACTCGAGCGGTCGGCTTGAAGATCGTCAAGGCCGGTGGGACGGCGATGACGCGAACGCGTAGACGGCGCAGCGTGGGGCGACCGTAACGGTCGCGCGCAAGCAGCATGATCACGCGCGCACCCGGCGGCAGGCCGGCTAGCACCACGTCGTGCTCGCCATCCGCAAGTAGGTCAGTCGAGGCTGGCGGGTCCGAAGCTCATACGACGCGTACACCGGCGACAGATCGAGCGCCGTCTCGACCAAATCTGAAACGAATGCACCAGATCACCATCCGGCACCTAGTCCGTGGGACCGGGCGATCAACAACACCTGCTCGGGGCCGCAGACGCGCTTTACCTGTGTCCGTCTCGGTCGTCTCTGCCGGGCGACCCCGTCGCCCGGCA
>JALYZL010000192.1 GCA_030948875.1 Actinomycetota bacterium | reverse complement strand
TCCCCGGACCGATGCCCACGGCGATCCGGTCCTCCGTTTCCCAGCCCCCGCCGGCCCGCTCGAACAGGTCGGCGAGCATGGGCAGCAGGCGCCTCGCGTGCCCGGGGCGCGCCCCGGAGGCCGGGTCGTCGCGCAGCTCGAGCTCGAGCCCGGCAGCGGGGGCGCGCAGGGCCACGGTGGTCGCGTCCGTGGCGGTGTCGAAGGCGACGATCCTCATTCGATCTCCACCGCCCGCCGGTCGCCCCCGGCATGCGAGAGCCGGACGCGGCGCACGATCCGCGCGAGCGCTCCTAGCGCTTGCTCACCCCCTTGCGGCCACTCGACGAAGGCGATCGTGTCCGGGCCGAGATAGTCCGCGAGCAGCGCCG
Source organism: Actinomycetota bacterium (assembly GCA_030948875.1). Classification (GTDB taxonomy): domain Bacteria; phylum Actinomycetota; class Thermoleophilia; order Solirubrobacterales; family Solirubrobacteraceae; genus Palsa-465. Next base: position 2,541 of record JALYZL010000192.1, on the reverse strand, counting down.
GATCCTCGCCGGCGAGGGCGCCTGCGAGCGCGTCGTCCGGTGCCGCGGGAGCCAAGCGGTACAGATCGAGGTGCGAGATCGGCACCCGACCCGCGTAGCGCTGGCCGATCGTGAAGGTGGGACTGGTGACGGGGTCGCTGACACCAAGGGCACGGCAGGCGCCGCGGATGAAGGTTGTCTTGCCCGCCCCGAGCTCTCCCTCGACGAGAACAACATCTCCCGGGGCGAGGGTGATGGCCAGCTCCGCGCCGAGCGCTTCAGTCTCCTCGGCGCCGGCGGTCTGGAGCGCGCGTGCGCTCTCCCGCGGGGTCACCAGCGGCGACGCGACGCCGACCGGCGAACCGTGCGCCGCAGTGCCGCCCCGCAAGCGAGCAGGCCGAGCCCGGTCAGGGCGACGAGCGAGGCCTCGAGTCCGGTCTTCGGCAGCCGCGGCCGCGCAGGGGTCGTGGTCGTCGTCGGGGCGGTGGAGGGCGGCGCCAGAGTGACCGGCGGTGTTGGAGACAGCGTCGGCAATCCGCTCCGCGTCGACCCGATGGGAGCGAACGCGAGCACGGCGGCCAGCAGCGCGCATGCCGCGATAACCGTCGCGAGAGGCCGGGGACGGAACATTGCCAGTGCGAAACCATAGAGGACGTCGCGGCGACGGCGGGGCCTTCACGCGACGGGACGACACCTCGCTTCGCTACCGTAATTTCCGCGATGAGTCTTCCCGCGACGGGATCGGAAGGGGCCGCCGTGCCGCCGCTTAGGCAGCGCTACGCCCCGTGGCTGACGAGGCTGCGTAGTTCGGAGACCGCCAAGGCGTCCTGGCTCGCCGGGGCGATGATGGCCAACAACGTCATCGCCCTCGGTTCGACCGTCGTGTTTGCGCGGGTTCTCGGTGCTAACTACGGCTCGTTGGCGGCGCTCGTCAGCTACTTCCTGATCCTCGCGGTCGCCGGCTATGCGATGCAGGTCGCCACCGCACGTGAGGCCGTTCTCGGCCATCTCGGCGTCGGACCGGCGCTGGCGGCGACGGTCCGCAGCTGGACCAAGTCGATCCTCATCTTCACTGTGGCGATCAGCGCCCTCTCGGCTCTCTTCCGTCACCCGATCGCCGACGCCGTCGGCGTCAAGTACGACGCTTGGGCTGCGGCCGTTGGTCTCCCCGCCGGCTGCCTGTATCTCTTGCTGACGGTTTATCGCGGTGTGCTCCAGGGGACAGGCGACTACCGCCGCGTCGGGATCAGCCTGATCGGCGAGCAGACGGCGCGGCTGATCATCGGCACCGTGCTTGCCCTTGCAGGACTCGGCGTGACCGGCGCCTATTTGGGCACGCCGCTGTCGTTCCTGGCCATGTGCCTGTACTGCATGGCCGTGATCCGCAAGGACGTCGGCTTGCCCGTGCCCGGGAAAGGTGCGGCGCTCAGCCTGTCGCTCCACATCAAGCGCGCGTGGGCGCCGATCGCGGCGCTGGCCGTGATCGCGGTCCTCCAGAACATCGACATCATTGCCGCCAAGCACCGCTTCTCGAGAGACCTGGCCAGCTCCTACAGCGCGACCGCGGTCGCCGCCAAGGTCGTGATCTGGGTCGCTATGGGCGCGGGCTTCTACCTCGTGCCCGAGGTTTCGCGCCGCCGCGCCGCCGGGGAGGATCCGCGCCCGGTGCTGGCCCGCGCGCTGGCCATTATCGCCGTGGTCGCCATTCCCTGCCTGCTCATCTTCGCCGTGGCGCCACACCTGCTGCTCGAACTCGCCTTTGGGAAGGGGCGGGCTACCGCTTACGACTCGCTGTTCATCCTCGGGCTTGCCTTCACGGTGCTCGCGGCGACCTACCTGGCGATCCAGTACATGCTCGCGCTCAAGCGATTCTGGTTTCTCGTCGTACTTGCCGCTGTCGCGGTAGCGGAGCCCGTGCTCCTGCTCAACGCGAGCCAGAAGGCGGCCGGCTTCGCGGCCGTCGTCCTCGCCGTCCAGGTTGCCGGTGCCCTACTCGCTTTCGGGATTGCCCTCAGGCGCAGCGGCCCACCGCTGGACCGCGCTGCTGTCGCCGAAGGGCCGCCTGACACGGCGATGGGAGCCGAGCTGGTGTAGGCGCCGGGGCGCGCGGCTCGGCGCGGCGACCCGGCGGTCAGCCGACACGCGCCACCGAGATAATCGCCCGCGCCCCTCCGCGCAGGAGTAGGGTCGGCACCACCAGGGATCACCGTCCCGGCGGCGGTCCCACAACATCCGACGACCCGGAGGTGCGATGGCGGTCATCAAGATCATCGAGCTGGTCGGGAGTTCTCCCAACAGCTCCGACGAGGCGGTCCAGAACGCGCTCACGGAGACGCGGGCGACCCTGCGCAACATCAAGGCAGTCGACGTCGTGTCCGTTGGCCTCCGTGGCGACAATCTCGACGAGTGGCGCGCCCACGTGCGCGTGGCATTCCTGATCGAGCGCGTGAGCGAAGGCGAAGGCTAGAACAGCCCCAGCTGTGCCGCCGGCGCCGGCTGGACGCGCGCCGGCGGCTCGGGCTCCGGCTCGACCTCGGGCATCGCTTCGAGGAGGTCCGGTGA
>JALYZL010000146.1 GCA_030948875.1 Actinomycetota bacterium | reverse complement strand
TCCTCAGGCCCCGCCGCATCGTCCGGAACTTCAACGTCACATGCGCAATAAACGCTCCGATGAATACCCACGCTCCGTAGTAATGCGCCTGACCGAACGAGAACGGAAACACATACCAGTACTGAATATTGAGAATCCCCGTCACGAACTCGAATAGCGCACCCCCAACGAGCAACGCGAGCGACAGCCGCTCCAGGGCATGCGCCGGGCTTCGCACCGGCGGCCACTCGAAGAGCCGCGGCAATACCGACCAGAGCTTGGCGAGGATCACCGGAAAGAGGGCGAGACCGAGGGCGACATGCAGGCCCTGGCTCAGCCCGTACAGCCATGACGGGCTCGTCGGCCAGCCGAAGAGGTAGAAGTCGAGAGGACCGTTGACGTTGCGCCCGAGGGCGTTTCCGAACAGCCCGGGCTGGTATGCGTCGTTCGAGAGTAGGCCGGTGATCAGGACGATCGGCAGGCCGATCAACAGCACCAGCCCGAGCACCGCGGTCAGCCACGGTCCGCGCAGGGGACTGCGCCAGAAGTCCGCGCGAAACGGCCCTGGGGGTGGCTTCGATGGATCGACTCTTGGCAGATGCATCGCGATCACATTGACAGACAAGATCCCGTATAACCGCGGCCGGGCCGCCCTGTTAAGTCACTGTTCACGGGTGCCGGAGCATCGGCGTCACCGCGCGGCGGATACCGAAACAGAGTCTTACGGACACCCTCCACCGCGCCTTTCCGAGCCGGATCGGTTTAGCCTCGACCCGTGCAGTCAGTCACGCTCGCGAGATCCGAGGAACCCCGGGCGCCCAGAAAGCTCGCCCGGCCCGAAAGCCTCCCGCACCCGGCGACCGCCCTCACCGCCCTCGCCGCGGCCGCGCCGATCGCCATCTACCTATGGGTGGCGCTGCACCGTGCCGGCTATCCGTTCGAGCTCGACTGGATGGAGGGCGGATCCGTCGAGCTCGCCGGGCGAGTCCTCGCCGGCCACTCCCTGTATGCGGCGCCCTCCGTCAGCTTCGTGGGGTGGACGTACCCACCCCTTTACTACTGGCTCGCGGCCGCCCTCGCCAAGGTCATCGGCCTGGGGTTTCTCCCCCTGCGGCTGATATCGCTCCTCGCCTCGCTCGCCGCGATGGGAGCGCTAGCCTTCACGGTCGCCCGCGAGACCGCGAACCGGACCGCCGGTCTCGTGGCCGCCGGATTGTTCGCCGCGACCTTCGTGATCTCGGGCGCCTGGTTCGACACCGGGCGGGTTGACTCTCTGTTCCTGGCGCTGACCCTGATCGCGCTCGCGCACGCCCGCCACGCCAGCACGGTCCGCGGCGGGATCGGGCTGGGGGTGCTCGCGTTCCTTGCCTTCTTCACCAAGCAGACGGCGTTGCTCGCGCTCGCGCCCGTGCTCGTCTATCTCGTCATCACCCGCGCCCGGGTCGGGATCCCGGCAGTGCTGACGCTGGCCGCTTTGCTACTCGCCTCGACGCTTGTCCTCAGTGCGACGACGGGCGGCTGGTACTGGTACTACGTCTACACCGAGCTCGTCCACCAGCAGGTGGCGCAGACGCTGTGGGTCGGATTCTGGCGGGACGACATCCTGCACGAGCAGTGGCCGCTCCTGGTCCTCATCGTCGCCGGGGGCATCACACTGGCGCACCGGGTCCGCAGCGCCGGGCACCGCCCCACCCGCAACTCACCCGCCGTCTACTACGCGCTCTCCGCCGCGGGCCTGCTCGGCTCCGCCTGGGTGTCGCGCCTCCACACGGGCGGCTACCTCAACGTCCTCATGCCCGCCTTCGCGGCAATCGCCCTGCTCGCCGGCCTGACGTACGGCAAGCTCAGCAGCGGGCAGCGCACGAAGATCAGCCTCCCCCTGCTTGCCATCCCCGTCATCGTTCAGCTCGCCCTCCTCGCCTACCCGATAGCCGCGCAGATCCCCACCGCCGCCGACCGTACCGCGGGCGCCCAGCTCATCGCTCGCCTCCGCACCCTCCCCGGCCCCGTGATCGTCCTCCGTCACCCCTGGTACGCGACCGTCGCCGGCAAGGGCACCTTCGCGCAAGAGGAGGCAATCGGCGACGTCCTACGCTCCGCGTCCAACCAAGGCTCGCGCCCGCTGAGCGCGTCGCTGAGAACCGCGCTCAACGCAGACGACATCCAGGCCGTTGTCCTCGACGGGACCTTCGACGCGCACTTCTTCGGCACCGCGCTCTCGCGCGACTTCCGCCTCCAGCGCCAGCCCATCACCCCGCTCAGGCTCTACCCGCTGACCGACGTCCGCACCTCCCCCACGCTCCTCTACCTGCGCGTGAAACCTTCCAAGCGATGACCTTACGCGCCCCACGGCGCTGCGCCCACGCGACTCACGCGTTCCAATTTCGTAATCGGAATCAGCACGCTGACGCATTAGGTTGGGTGCGTGGAAAGTGTCGCCCTCCTCGTCATCGCCAAGGAGCCGCTCCCAGGTCGGGCGAAGACTCGCCTAAGCCCCCCGTGCACGCCCGCTGAGGCCGCCCGGCTCGCCCAAGCGGCCCTCCTCGACACCCTTGACGCCGTCGCGCGCACGCCCGCCGAGCGCAAGGTGCTCATCTTCGAAGGCGATCCGCACCGGTGGCGCCCAGCAGACTTCGAGGTCATCCCGCAGCGCGGTAGCGGACTCGCTGAGCGCCTCGCCGCCGCCTTCGAGGACGTAAACCAGCCGGCGCTGCTCGTCGGTATGGACACCCCGCAGCTCACGCCCGAACTACTAATGAACGGCGTCGACGCCCTGCACTCCCCCGACGTCGACGCGGTTCTGGGGCCCTCGCTCGACGGCGGCTACTGGAGCATCGGCCTGAACACGCCCTGCCGAACAGTGTTCGCCGGCGTCCCCATGAGCTCGCACAGCACCTGTATCAGGCAATGCACGCGCCTCCACGAGCTCGGGCTGCGCGTCCACGAGCAGCCGCTCCTACGCGACGTCGACACGATCGAGGACGCGTTCGCGGTCGCGGCCAAAGCCCCCGGCTCACGCTTCGCCGCCGCTCTCGCGGCCATCCGCCCCCGCGGCCAGAAACCCCAAGCCGCATAGATCAGATGCACCCCCTCCGCGTCTACGCCGACTGCCTGCGCGCCCCGAGCGCCCCCGGCGAGCAGCGGGCGCGCTTCAACGACGGCACCGTCATGCCCCTTCACCTCGAGCGCTACCTGGGACCCGCTGACGCCACCGACGAGCGCCTGCTGACCGACGTTCGCGGCCCCGTCCTCGACGTCGGCTGCGGCCCGGGACGTCACCTCCACGCGCTCGCCGCGCGCGGGGTGTTCGCGCTCGGCGTCGACCTCTCGCCGGCTGCCGTCGACCTCGCCCGTGGCGGCGGCGCCCGGGCAATCGTCGCCTCGATCTTCGACGAGCTTCCGGGGAGCGGCACGTGGCAGAGCGCTCTCCTGCTCGACGGGAACATCGGGATCGGCGGCGCCCCCGCACGGCTCCTCGCGCGGATCGGGACCCTGCTCAGCGACGACGGCGAGATCCTCGTCGAGCTCGGTCCCCCCGATACCGCGACGGCCGCGCTGAGCGCGCGGATCGAGACTCCGCACAGCGTCAGCTCCTGGTTTCCGTGGGCCCGCGTGTCCGCCGCCGGGATCGCCGCAACCGCTCGCGAGAGCGGCTTCAACGTCGCCCATACCTGTTCGCACGCCGACCGCTGGTTCGCCCGCCTCACGCGCTAGACGCGCCGCCCCGCCGGCGCAGACCGCCCGGCCGCCGGCCGCCCGGGGCCGAGGGCACGTACGGGCCCAGCGGTTCGATCTCAAAGTTGAAAGTCCTTCGCGGTACTACCTGTTTCGGGCGCTAGGCAGACCGCGTACGATCCCGCCGATGCCTGGGCATCGCCCGAGGACCACGGTCGCCGATGTCGTCGGCGCCACGATCGCCGCCCAGGGCGTGGTCGACGCGTTCGGCGTGATCGGCAGCGGAAACCTCGTTGCCACCAACGCGCTCATGGCCGGGGG
>JALYZL010000145.1 GCA_030948875.1 Actinomycetota bacterium | reverse complement strand
GGCTACATCGGCGGGCCGGTGTGCGCGCTGATCGGGGCCGAGGCCACCCGACCGCTGTTCGCTCGCGTGCGCGCCCGCCTCGACGCCGCCGCGGCCCAGGCCCTCCCCCTTTACGCCGAGGGCATCGCGATCCTCCTCGCGGTCCTCTCGGTGCTGCTCCCGCCCGTCGGCCCGATCGGCCTGGGGTTCCTGCTCTGGCTCCTGATTGCCGGCCGGCAGCGCGGCGAGCGCAAGTACGCAGGGCTGCGCGTCCTCAGATGAGCGCGCGTCCCAAGAAGCTCGTGCTCGCGGTCATCGACGCGCTGAAGCCCGCCATGCTCGACCGCGCGATCGCGGTCGGGCGCGCCCCGGCGCTCGCCCAGGTTCTCGAGCGCGGCGCCTACGTCGACGACTGCGTGGCGTCGTTCCCATCGGTCACTCCGGTGTGCGCGGCGACGATTGCCACCGGGACGGGACCCGACGAGCATCGGATCCCGAGCATGAACTGGTACCACCGCGAGGAGGCTCGCTACGTCGAGTACGGATCGAGCTTCTCGGCCACGCGTCAGTTCGGGGTCCTGCGCTCGCTTACCGACACCGTGTACGGGATGAACGCCGAACACCTGTCGCACGACGTCGAGACGGTGTTCGAGACCCTCGACGACGCCGACCTGCGCACCGCGGGCACTACGTACCTGATCTACCGCGGCCGTCATAAGCACGAGGTCTCCAACGAAACCGCCCTGGCGCGCATCGCCACCTCCACCCTGTTTCGTCGCACCATCTGCGGCCCGCGCGAGCTCTTCTACGCGGACCTCTACGCGAGCCGCAAGACCGGGTGCCGCGGACAGCTCGGGATGCCCGGCGTCCGCGACCAGCACACGGGCTGCGTGGGGGCGTACCTGGTCGAGAACGACCTGTTCGACTTCCTCCTGTTCTCGCTCCCCGACAACGATGCCTGGTCACACAAGAACGGGCCCTACGCCCAGGTCACGTCGATCGCGGCGGCCGACCGTCAGCTCGAGCGCCTGATGCACGCCGCCGGTGGCCCGGACGCGTTCTTCGAGGACCATTCGGTGATCGTCACCTCCGACCATTCGCAGGCCTCGGTCGAGGAGCGGATCCGGCTCGACCGCGCGTTCGCCGACTTCGACGTAGCGACCCCGAGCGCCTCGCGGTCGATCGGGGCCGAGCTGGCACTCAGCCCGGCGCAACGCTCGGCGATGATCTACGCGCTCGACGAGGAACGCCACGAGCAGGTGATGGCGCGAGCCGTCGAGGTCGCCCGGGCAATCCCTGGCGTCGACCTGGTGCTATGGCGGCGCAGCGGTGGCGAAGCCGTCGTCCAGACCCCGCGCGGGGAGCTGCGCTTCTCCTCGGGCGGAGAGCTGATCGACGCTCGCGGGAGGCTGTGGAGCGTCGAAGGAGACCTGGCGGCGCTGTCGGCCGAGGTGGAGGACGGCCGTTTCATCACCGCCGAGTACCCCGATGCGCTCGCCCGGATCTGGTCGGCCCTGCATTGCCCGACCGCCGGAGACGTGCTCCTGTCGGCGGCGCCAGCGTACGAGTTCGTCGATTGGGGGGGTTCGGACCACGTCGGCGGGGGTAGCCACGGCTCGCTCCATCGCTCCGATTCGCTCGGTGCGCTGCTCTGGTGCGGGACCGGACCGGACACGCGCGAGGTGCGCGAGCAGTGGACCTTGCAGGACATCGCACCCATGGTGCGAAACCATTTTGCTGTGGACGTGGCCCAGTCTTAGCGCCGCGTTAGCCTTAGGCCTAGCTTGCTCTGAACTTACAGTCTGCCGATACATTGCCCGTGATGTCCGACGAGATGACGAGTGCGGTAGCGCTGCCGTTTCGCCGCCGCGTGCGGCACGGAGTGCTGCACCTGCAGAACTGGCTTCAGCTCATTCGCTTCGCCACCGTGGGCGCAACCGGCTATGTCGTCAACCTGGCGGTGTTCACGTTCTGCCTGCGTCTGCTCGGGATCGACTACCGGGCGGCGTCCGTCCTCGCGTTCGCGGTTTCGGTGATAAACAACTTCTGGTGGAACCGTCATTGGACGTTCGACGCTCGCCACGATCACGCGTTCTCTCAGGGCGCGCGCTTCTTCGCGGTGAGCCTCGTGGCGTTCGGGTTTCAGTACGCGGTGCTTGTGTCGCTGGTGGACGACGCTCGCCTGAGCAAGGTGCTCTCGCAGGCCATCGCCATCGCCTGCGCCACTCCGCTGTCGTTCCTGGGCCAGAAGCTCTGGAGCTTCCGGGCCTAGGACCTCGCGGCCTGAGGTTGCGCCCGGCGCGTTCAGTCCTCTCAGCGCTGCTGGCTCTCGTCCTCGCCGCCGCCGCCGCGCTCGCCCCTTCGGCCTCCGCGGCGCCGACCGGACAGGCGGCCGCCGACGCGGGGACCCCCGTGCTCATCACGGCGATGACCACGCCGCCGGCGGGGTATCGCTTGACGGGGACCGAGGTCGAGCGCATCGCCCGTCGCGTGAGCGACGTCTTGGCCGTCGTGCGCAGCCACCGCGGTGCTCATCCCTTCGCGTACACCAAGGGGCCGGGCCTGTGGCAGGTGAGCTGGTTCACCGGTCAAGGGGCCAAGAGCAAGGAGATTGCCCAGGTTTACATCGACGACGCCACCGGGCGTGTGACGCAATGGTGGACGGGTTTCCAGGTGGCTTGGACGATGGCGCGCGGGTATCCGGGGGCGTTCGGGGAGCGGGTCAACGCCCTGTATGTGTGGCTGCCGCTCTGCGTCCTCTTCGTGCTCCCGTTCATCCCCTGGCGGCGGCGACCGACGCTGCTGCACCTCGACCTCCTGGCCCTGCTCGGGTTCTCGGTCTCGATCGCTTTCTTCAACCATGCCAATCTCGGCCTGTCCGTCCCACTTGTGTACCCGTTCCTGCTCTACCTGCTCGTGCGCATGCTTTTGCTTGCGGTAGGACGGGGGCGCCCGCGCGAGCCGCTGCGGCTCCTCGTCCCCACGCACTGGCTGGCGGTGGGGATCGTCTTCCTGATCGGGTTCCGGATCGGGCTCAACGTCACCAACTCGAACGTCATCGACGTCGGCTATGCCGGCGTGATCGGCGCCAGCAAGCTCATTCACGGCACGGCCCTGTACGGGCATTGGCCGCTCAGCAACGCCTACGGCGACACCTACGGCCCGGTCAACTACTTCGCCTACATCCCCTTTCAGCAGATCTTCGGCTGGGGTGGTGCGTGGGACTCCCTACCGGCGGCGCACGCCGCCTCGATCGTCTTCGATGTCCTGACCATGCTCGGCCTGTTCGTGCTCGGCCGGCGCATCGGCGGCTCGAAGCTGGGGGTCGTGCTCGCCTACCTGTGGGCCGCCTATCCGTTCACGCTGTTCGTGCTTGCCTCGGATTCCAACGACTCGCTGGTGGCGCTGCTCCTGGTGGTGACGCTGCTGGTTGCGTCCTCGGCCCCGGCGCGCGGCGTCGCGCTCGCCCTCGCCGGCCTGACCAAGTTCGCCCCGCTCGCCCTCGGACCGCTGATGTTGCGCGGCCCGGATGGCCTGGCCGGAAGTGCCGCGCAGCCGGCGCATTTGCCTCTGGCAAATGCACCAATGGCCCGAAGGGCCACGCGCTCGCTTGCCCTTTACGTCCTCGCCTTTGTGGCGACCGCCGTCCTCGCCTTCCTCCCGGTGCTGCTCCAGAACAACCTCTCGGCCTTCTGGCACGACTCGATCGCCTACCAGGCCTCGCGCGCGGCGCCGTTCTCGGTCTGGGGGCTCTACGGCGGCCTGAGCGTCGAGCAGCACATCGTCCAGGGCCTCGGCGTGGCACTGGCGCTCGCGGTGGCGGTTGTGCCCCGGCGCCGGAACCTGGTCACCGTCGCCGCGCTTGGAGCCGCGGTGATCATCGCGCTCCAGCTCGGCGTGACCTACTGGTTCTACCTGTACATCGTCTGGTTCTTCCCGCTCGTCATCGTGGCGCTGTTCGGGAGCTGTCCGGTTAGGGCCGAGCCGCCGGCGGAGCCGGGCCGGGTGGAGGCGGCGGTGCCGGTGGGGGTATAGGGGGGTTTTGCGGGCGCGTGGGCGCGTGGGCGCGGCCTAGCGCGTGGGCGCGGCCTGACCGCACGTTGAACGCAACGTTATTTCCGCTATAGAGGGCATAACGTTGCGTTCAATGGCGCCGCCGCGCCCACCCTATGCCACTCCCGGCACGGGCTCCAACACCTGCTCGATCGCGGTCGCGCGCATGGGCTCGCCGGCACGGATGAGGACGCCGTTCAGCCACGGATCTTCGGTCGAGGTCTCGAACTTGATCGGCATCTTCGTGATCAGCGCCTCGAGCGCCAGCTCGCGCTTGACGCCGATGACGCCGCCGCGGGGGCCGGTCATCCCGACGTCGGTGATGTACGCCGTGCCGCCCGGGAGGATGCGGGCGTCGGCGGTTGGGACGTGGGTGTGCGTGCCGACCACGGCCGTCACCCGACCGTCCAGATGCCAGCCCATGCCCACCTTCTCGCTCGTCGCTTCGGCGTGCACGTCGACGAGGATGTGGTCGGCCTTGCCCTCGAGCCCCCCCAGCGCGTTCTCGATGATCGAGAAGGCGGGCAGGCTGGCGTTCATGTAGACGTTGCCCGAGATCGACACCACGCCGAGGCGGACGCCGTCGCGCTCGACGGTGCACCAGCCGTGCCCGGGCTGGCTGCGGAGAAAGTTGGCGGGGCGGAGAATCCGCGGTTCGGCATCGAGGTAGGGGTACACCTCCCGGTGGCGGTAGGTGTGATTACCGAGGGTGATAACGTCGACGCCTGCGGAGAAGAGCTCCTTGGCGTTCTTGGGGGTGATGCCGAGGCCGCCGGCGATGTTCTCCCCGTTGACCACGATGAAGTCCGGCGCCACGCGCTCGCGTAGGATGGGCAGGACCGTGAGCAGGGTGCGGCGGCCGAGGCCGCCGACGACGTCACCCACGAAGAGGATGCTGACGGGTGGGATTGTTGCGGCGGGGAACACTCAGGGGGCCATACTTTCAGAAGGTCCGATGAGTTGGAGAGCGACCGACATCCGGAAGGTGCTTGGAGATCGTCTCCGCCGCGCCCGCTCGCGCGAGCCCCCGCCGGACGCCGAGCCCGTCCCCGCGGGCATGCCCGTGCCACCGGTGGTCGTTCCTCGCTGGATCCAGCTCGTCCTCCTTCCGCTGGCGATCCTCGGCCTGTGGCAGCTCGCGCGCGCGATCGGCTCGGTGCTGCTGATCATCATCTTCGCGGGTGTTGTCGCCCTGATCCTCAATCCGCCGATCAAGGCGCTGGCACGGCGCGGGGTCCCGCGTGGGCTCGCGATCCCGCTCATGTATCTCTCCGTGGTCGGGATCCTCGCCGCGGTCGGCCTGCTCCTGTCCAATCCGGTGGCCACCCAGGTCAGCCACTTCCAGAAGGACATCCCGTCGATCGTGCACAACGCGAACCGCGAGCTCGGGAACCTGCAGACCTTCCTCGACCACCACGGGATCCACATTCACATCGAGAAGCAGGGTCAGACCGCGCTGCAGACGCTCGCGAAGAGCATCGGCAAGCGGTCGGGAGACATCGTCTCGTTCTCGAGCAATGTGCTCCAGAAGGTCGCCGCGATCTCGTTCGGGCTGATCCTCTCGCTCGTGCTCTCGATCTACTTTCTCGTGTACTCCGAGTCGATCGGGAACCTCGTGCGGCGCGTGATGCCGCCCGGAGATGGGACGCGGGACGACGACTTCCCCTATCGGGTCCAGCGCGCGGTGCTCGGGTATGTCCGCGGACAGCTCACGTTCAGCGTCCTCATGGGCGCGAGCGCGACGATCGCCCTGTGGATCTTCGGGGTCATCGGGATCTTTCCCGCCGGGCAGCACTACGCGCTGTTCTTCGGAGGGTTCTACGGCCTGATGGAGCTCATTCCCTACGTCGGGCCCTTCCTTGGCGCCCTGCCCCCGATTATCGTCGCGCTCCTGAACCACCCGATCACCGCGCTCTGGGTAACGATCCTCTTCGTCGTCCTCCAGCAGCTCGAGGGGCACCTCGTCGCGCCGCAGGTGTTCCGGATCTCGCTGCGCATCAACCCGATCCTCATCATCCTGGCGCTGCTCATCGGCGACCAGCTCTACGGGATCGCCGGGGCGCTGCTCGCCCTCCCGGTCTCCGCCGTGCTGCGCGAGACGGTGGTCTACCTGCGCCGCCACCTCGTCCTCGAGCCGTGGACGACTGCGGTGGTGGGCGCCGGCGTCGGCATCGGCGCGGGCCCCGGGTCGGGCGCGGGTGGCGC
>JALYZL010000141.1 GCA_030948875.1 Actinomycetota bacterium | reverse complement strand
CTGCATGGCGAGCCGATCGGCTGCGGCGCGGTCAAACACCCCGCTGGGGCACCTGCGCAGATCAAGCGGATGTGGATCGCCCCCCAGGCGCGCGGGCTCGGACTCGGCCGATTCCTGCTGACCACTCTCGAGGACTGCGCGCGCGAAGCCGGCGCGCACACCGCCCGGATCGAGACCAACAGCGACCTCAGCGAAGCGCTCGCGCTCTACGCCGCTACCGGATGGGAACAAGTTGACGCCTTCAACGACGAGCCCTACGCCGACCGCTGGCTCCAGAAGACACTCACCCCGTCGCCCGCGTCGGACGCATGACAGACCCCGGAATTTGGGTCAGAGCGGGTCTTGGCATTCGACGGAGGCAAAGGGCGTGGCATGATCCGATGTGTGCTGCGTCTGGCGACCAAGGGCGATCGCCACTCTGTTCTCGCCCTTGGTGTCTGCGAGGAGGAAGATTGGTTCGGCCAGGCCGAGAGCAGCGCTGAAGAGGTCGGCGAGTGGGTCGATGAGGAGGGCGGTATCACCGCCGGCGTCGTCTACGTCGAGGCCGGGCGTGTGCGCGGCTTCGCAGCTCCCGGGCGGCACGGAAGCTGCGTCCTGATTGCTGATCCGGTGTGCCCGGCGAGCGCGATCAACATTCTCGTGCCGTGGCTGCGCGAGCACGGTCCCGTGCAGGTCATCACGTTCGGCGCTGACCGCGAGCGCGTAGCCGCGCTTGAGCGCCACGGCCTTAGGCACATCCGTTCGTCATTCTCGCTCGCGCGGCCCGCGGACAGCCCATCGCTCCCCGGCGCGGACTGGCCTGACGGGATCGATCTGGCGCGCTACGCGCTTGGCGAGGACGACGAAGCGGTCCACGCGTTGATTTACGTTCACGCCGCCTGGGTATCGGTACCCGGCCACACGGACCGTGACCTCGACGCGTGGCGGGAAGCGATGCGTCCAGGACTGCGGGCGTTCCTGGCCCGACGTGACGGATCTCCCGTAGGCTGGATCGCAAGCCGCGTCCTTGACAGCGGCGTCGGGTACGTCAGCGGGCTGGCAGTGGCGCTTTCCGAGCGTCGCCGCGGTCTCGGGCGTGCGCTGCTGCTGCACGGCCTCGCCGACCTCGTCGCCGCGGGCGCGAACAGCCTCGCGCTCGACGCTCAGGCGGCGAACGACACAGCGCTTGGCCTTTATCGATCGGTTGGGCTTGAGGTGAAACGCGAGTGGCGTGTCTACGCCGATCCGCCTCACGCGTGAGCGACGGCCCTGCCGAAAGCAGCCGGAGGAGCCGTTCCCCTCGCGCCAAAGCCGACGTGCCACGCTGGTGCCGCAAGGTCAAGGCCGTGGAGCCGATCGGTGATCAGCGCTGGAGGGTGACGCATAAGCCGGTGCCCCTGCGACCGGCCGCCGAGCTGATCGTCGAACATCTACAACGGACTCCGCCCCAGCGACTCATGATGCACCAACAAGACGCCGCGTCGATATTTCGCGTGGAGTACCAGCTGTACCCCGGCCCCACCGGAACCTGCTTTACGCAGGTCAGTGACTTCGAGTGGAAGAAACTACCGCGCATCCTCCACCGACCTTTCGCGCGTGGCGTTCGACGAGACATGCGCCGCCAGCTGCAGGCTCTCAAACGGGTTCTGGAGCAGGCCTAGTGCAGCGCGTCTTAAGTCGCTTGTATATGTAAGGGACTTCGCGTACTGTCGATCGTGTGGCCCGGAGCGCAGCGACGATCGAGCTGTCTGAGGAGGAGGAATGTGAGCTGCTTGCGGTGTTGAGGACGCCGTCGGCGTCCCAGCAGCAGGCGATGCGCGCCCGGATTGTGTTGCGCGCGGCGCAGGGGGCGTCGAACACTCAGATCGCGGCGGAGGTGGGCGTGTCATTACCGACCGTCGGGTTGTGGCGGGGCAACTTCAGCGAGCGCGGGGTCGACGGGTTGCGCACGGCGCCGCGGACGGGACGCCCGCGGGTGATCTGTGACGACGACGTGCAGCGCGTTCTCGCGATGACCTTGGAGACCCCGCCGGATGGCAGCACGCATTGGAGCGCGCGGCGTCTGGCCGCCGCCGCGGGGATCTCGGCATCGACAGTTCAGCGGATCTGGCGCGAGCACAAGCTCAAACCCCATCAGGTCCGATCGTTCAAATTCTCCAAGGATCCGCAACTGGTGGAGAAGATCACCGACGTCGTCGGGCTCTACTTGGCGCCGCCCAAGGGCGCGCTGGTGCTCTGCGTCGATGAGAAGACCCAGATCCAGGCGTTGGATCGCACCCAGCCGACCCTGCCGATCAAGCGCGGCAAGGCGCAACGGATGACCCACGACTACAAGCGCAACGGGACGACCAGTCTCTACGCGGCATTAGAGATCGCGACCGGGGAGGTCACCGGCTCCTGCTACCCCCAGCACACCCACCAGGAGTTCCTCGCGTTCCTGAACCAGCTCGTGAAGGCTTACCCACGCCGACCGCTGCACGTTGTCTTAGACAACTCCTCGACGCACTCAACGCCCGAGGTCAACCGCTGGCTACAGCGCCATCCCCGCATGCATTTTCATTTCACACCGACCAGCGCGTCGTGGATGAACATGGTCGAGATCTGGTTCTCGATCCTCACCAAACAACAAGTCCGCCGCGGCGTCTACCACGACGTCCCCGAACTGATCGCCGCGATCGAACACTTCATCGACGGCTACAACAACCGCGCGCAACCATTCGTCTGGACCAAAACCCCCGATCAGGTCCTGACGAAGGCGACCAAACGACAAGACACTTCAGACGCGCTGCACTAGTCACCGCATCCCAGCGGCGGGGCGGTCGGTAGGTGTAGTCAGGCGCCGGTCGACGGCTGCCCGGCGACGTAACGCCAGGTGTAGGTGTGCAGAGCGCCGATGTACTCCACCTCGAAGACCCCGACCGTGTAGTGGGTCCGGCGCTGCCGATCGCGATCGGGTCCCACGTCCACAGGTTGATCGCGCCGGCGGGTGTCACCCACTGGTCGACCCCGGACGACGTGCTCGTCCACTGACACCAGCGGCTGCGCCCGAGGCCG
>JALYZL010000118.1 GCA_030948875.1 Actinomycetota bacterium | reverse complement strand
CCCGTCAACGGCGCGAGGTCCGACGATGCCGATGTGTGCGAGGTCGGGCACCGGGGCGACCGGTGGCTTCGGCTTGGGCATTACCGTGGCGACCCGCGCGCCACTTCCGCCGCACGCCGGTGCCAGGACGCCAACTGCGGTGACGATCGCGGCGGCGGTCGCGGCGCGCCGGAATGCGCGCAAGGGACCTTCGACCCCGGCCGTCATCACTCCAGCATCGCAGGCTTCACGTCAGAGTCGATGTGCCGACGGCTGGAGCATCGCCCCTTACGTCGCCGCCGAGAGTGTCGGATTCGCGTGACGGCGAGAGTCGACGGCGCCGACGGCGGCCTTCTCCGGTCGCCCGGCTCCGGCTGCCGGCATCCCGCGATTGCTTTCATCGTCCTGCCGCCTCACGCCGCGCCATCGCAAGGGCGACGTTGCGTGGATCGTGATCGCGCCGGATCTACGCTGCGGCGCGGGTTCCGGATTCGTCCTACCGGGCGCTGCGGTTCAGCGCACCGGCGTCCGGCGGTTCGAGTCGCTGGGCGCCGTCACCCGGGCGCACGCCGAGCGGGAGCTTCGGCACGTCCTCGCCAACGTCGAACGCGGCACTTGGCAGCCGCCGAATGGTCGAGGATTGTGGCCCGGTCACGGCATGGTGGTCCACCCGTTGGCCCGCCGGACGCGGGTTGACACACGCCGTCGTGGCGAAGACACTGCCGGTGTGCGAACGACCAGATTGGCGGCGCTGATCGGCATGGCTCTCGCCTGGGGGACGCTGGCGCTTCCGGCGTCGGCCGCGCTTGCGGTCAAGGACTGCGGCACGTCCCACATCTTCCGCGTCACGGGCACATCCAAGCGACCGGCGTGTCCTGCCAGCAAGGGATCCGGGTCTTTCGGGCGGTGGAACGTGCCCGCCTTCCCTCGGACGTGGCGCGAACGACGTACTTTGGCTTCAGCCGCTCGTATCGCGTCAGCACGCCCGCAGGCCACTTCTCGTGTCGCCGCAAGCCGCATGGCCTAGGCGGCAGCGAGCACACGATCAAATGCGTGCGTGGCCTGGTGCATGTTGATTGGGACACGACGCACGACTAACCTGGATCTTTCAGTAGCCGTCGATTGACGCGGGCTCGGGAGTCGCGGAAACGTCCGCCTGAGCAGGGACAATGCGAGGTGTGAACGCGCAAAACCCCTGGCTCAGGAGGACACCTTCATGGTGAAGGCTCGGACGTCGCTTGACAAGGTAGTCGTGACGGCGGACGGCGAGGGCGTTGTCAGTCACGCGGGCAGCGCGCTGCTTATCGGCTTGGCTGATCGCGTGGGGCTGACCGGGGCGCTGTCGGATGCGATGGCGCCAACGCGTGAGCGAGTCAGTGCTCATGATCCGGGGGTTGTGTTGCGTGACTTGGCGGTGATGCTCGCCGATGGCGGGGACTGCCTCGCGGCGCTGGGGATCCTGCGTGACCAGGAGGACCTGTTCGGGAAGGTCGCCTCGGACTCGACCGGGTACCGCGTGATCGACAGCATCGACGGGCCTGGTCTTGAGCGGCTGCGGGCCGCTGTCGCGCTCGCGCGGGAGCGGGCGTGGGAGCTGGGCGCGGCACCCAAAGTCGTGGTGCTTGATTGGGACGCGACGCTGGTCACGGCGTTCTCGCACAAGGCGGGCGCGGCCGCTACGTACAAGAAGGGGTTCGGGCATCACCCGCTGCTGTGCTATCTCGACGAGTCCCGAGAGGCGCTCGCGGGTGTCCTGCGTGAGGGCAACGCGGGCAGCAACACGGCCGCTGATCACGTCCGGGTCGGCGAGCTCGCGTTGGCGCAGTTGCCGGCCCGGGCGCTTGACGGGGAGATCATCGCGCGCGTCGACGGGGCTGGCGCGACACACCAGTTCACGCAGTGGTGCCGCGATCGCGTGATCCGGTTCAGCGTCGGCGCGAAGCTGACCGAGGACGTGCTCCAGGCAGCGCTCTCGCTCGGGGACGAGGCCTGGAAACAAGGGATTCGCAAGGACGGATCGGAGAACCCCGACGCGTTCGTCTGCGAGCTGACCGGGCGCGTGAACCTCGACGCGTGGCCCAAGGGCAGCCGCTTGATCTGTCGCGCTGTCCGCCTCGCGCAGGCGATCCAGCTGACCTTCGGCGAAGACGACGGCTTTCGCTACGAGGTGTTCCTGACCGACCTTCCCGGCGATATCCGCGACCGCGACCTCTTTCACCGCGGCCACGCCCGGATCGAGGACCGCGTCCGCGACGGGAAAGCCTGCGGTCTTGAGAACCTGCCGTTCCAGAGCTTCGCCAACAACGAGGTCTGGCTCCTGCTCGCCCAACTTGCTCAGGACCTCCTCGCGTGGAGCCAAGCACTCCTCCTCACGGGCGACCTCAAGCGTGCTGAGCCTCAGACGCTGCGCTACCGCCTCTGGCACACAGCCGCACGGATCTCACGCCACGCCCGCACCACCCGCCTACGCCTGGACCGCCACTGGCCCTGGGCCCAAGACCTCGCAGCCGCGTTCACGCGCCTCCAAGCCCTCGCACCCGCCTGAGCCACGGGCCGCGACCCCGGCCCAACCCGCGACGACGACCGCAACGAGTACCAGCCAGCGTCAGCCTGCCCGGACCCGGGTCCCGCGGCCCCTCCACCCGAGCCCACCCGCCACCAACACCCTCGAATCCAGCGCTCGATCCCGCGCTGACACTCCCCGCCGCCCACGAACGACGGCCGCGGCGCCACTCCCGCCGCTACTGCAAGCCGCGCTCCCGGCGCCTACCGCAGGATCGAGGTTAAGGACGAAAGGAACCTCGCGTAGAACGGCGGCGGAGTGTTCTGGTCGCCGCCAGTGACGATGGTCTGCAGTTGGTAGAGG
>JALYZL010000107.1 GCA_030948875.1 Actinomycetota bacterium | reverse complement strand
ACTGCATCCTGTGCCACCACGGAGCGACGTCGGCCCCGGGCGGGCGATTCGGATCGGTCGAAGCACTCGCCCTGCATCGCCTGAACGCGCTCGACGCCGCCGTTAAGGGCGCGCTCGAGCATGGCCTGAACCCCTGAAATGCCCGGCCGATCCAGATCTGGGCGGCGTAGGATCCGCGGCGGCGCGGCAGGGGCCTGGTGGCTCATCCGGTCTTCAAAACCGGCAGGGCCGGGCAACCCCCGGCTTGGAAGGTTCGATTCCTTCGCCGCGTCGTAGCTGGAAATCGAGTGGTTTCCGGGCTCCCGGGGCGGTTCCGCGGAACCGCGTGTCGTAAATATGTCCCGAATATGTCCCGACGGTCGGGTAAAGTTGTCGTATGGAGTCCGCTGGGAGACCGGCGTCCGCCAAGCGGCCACGTATTCCGCGTCGAGCGCAGGCGCGGTCCGGTCTGGTACGCCAAGTACCGCTTGCCGGACGGGCGGCAGGTGCAGAAGAAGATCGGGCCGGCGTGGTCGGGTCGTGGTCGCCCTGCGGCGGGATTCCTGACGAAACGCCTCGCCGAGGCGTGGCTCGATGACGTCTTGGCGCAGGCCCGACGCGCGGAGCTTCCGGGGATGGTGCAGACGGGGGCGACGGTCGCCGACGCGGCGGCGGAGTGGCTGCGCTACGTCGAGCACGATCGGGCGTGTAAGCCGTCCACGCTGACTGACTATCGCCACACTGCGGATCGGATCGTGCGCGAGCTCGGTACCGAGCGGCTCGAGGACGTGACACCTGAGATGCTCGAGCGGTGGAAGGTGACCTTGACGGTGTCGAACCGGACGGTCGCGAAGTACCTCGTGATCCTGCACGGGATCTTCCGTCGGGCAATGAAGGTGTGGGGGCTGCCTCGCAATCCGGCGGCGAGTGTCGAGCGGCCGCGCTTTCGTGTCTCCGATGATCTTGAGGCGTTCTCGCCTGAGGAGGTGTGGGCGTTGGTTCGTGCTGCCGGTTCCGAGCGGGACGCGTGCCTTTTCCTAACGGCAGCGTTCACCGGGCTGCGGACGGGTGAGCTGCTCGCGTTGGAGTGGCGTGACGTCGACTTCACTGGCGAGGCGATCCGGGTGCGGCGCAGCTACAACGTCCATGGCGGGCTCGGTTCCCCCAAAAGCGGCAAGGTCCGGTCGGTGCCGATGGTCCCTGACGTGGCCGAGCACCTCGCTCGGCTCGCCGGCCGTGAGGACTTCGTCGAGCCCGAGGATCTCGTGTTCCCGGGGGCGCTCGGCCGCTTCCAAGACGCGTCGTCGGTTCGCGTTCGCTACCAGGCGGCTCTGGAGCGGGCGGCGCTGCGGCCGCTGCGCTTCCACGACCTGAGGCACACATTCGGCACCCTGGCGGTGCGGCGAGCGGAGGTTCCGGCGGTTCAAGCGTGGATGGGCCATGCCGACATCCAGACGACGATGCGTTACGTCCACCACCGGGATCGCGGCGGCGAGGCGCGCCTGCTCGCGGAGGCGTTCGCGACCGACGTACCGATCCTTCCGACGATCGACGTGGAGGCGTGATGCCACCGACTGAAAGGCCGTATTTGCAGGGAGATGTCCGAAGACGTCCCCAGATGTCCGAAGCCGTCCGCCAGCGTCGAAGTGGGCCGACGCGCGCATCATGTCGGATCGCCCGTGGTTGCGGGCGATTTGGACCCGCGGACGTCTTTGAGAACTTCTTGTGCGTGGAGTGTATGCCTGTGGTTGTTGGCGCTTTGGAACAGGGCGCAGACGGTCTCGGCCGGCCGACGTGCGGCGGCCGGCTCGCTTCGCGGGACCGACTCGGAGCACGTGTAATGGGCGCTGGGGCGGCGAGGCGGGCGTGGCGGTGGCCGAGGACTCCGGACACGTGATGCGGAGTGAGGCGAGTCTGCGCTGGGGCGCGGAACGGTTTCTCGCGCGCGCGGAAGCTCATCTCGCACGGATGCGAGATCGACGCATCCGTTTCCGCGCGCGTCACCCTGTCGTTGTTCGCAGGGCCGCGCGGCTCATCGCGCGCGACGTCCTGGCCGAGCAGGGACGCTCGGCATCGTTTCCGCGCGCGCCCGGAGCGGTCGCGCCGATCCGGCTGCCCCCCTTCGATGCCGCCATCCGGGCTTCGACCGTGCCGATGCGATCGGCAAGCGCGATGGCGGACCCCGACATTTGAGGGCGTCCTCAAGAGTCGGTGAGCGTCTGCGGACGTCGGGGGTGTGACACGACCGAGCCCTCGGTCAGACGGCGACCGGCCGGACCTCGGCCCAGAGTTGAGAGCCTCGCCGACCTCGCGGGGCCGGGGCAGGCCTGCGCGTCGTGGCTGAGGCCGGTAGCGCCCATGTCTTTGTCAACTGCGACTACGAGGGGTGGATCGATGCGATGGGTTCGGCCGCTCTGCACGGGTGTATCCGCTTCGCTCTCGCTTTGGACCTCGCCGCGCTCGGTGAGGCTGACGCGACGGATCACGATGCCCACAAGGGCCGGCCGTGGCGTGCGCGCACACCCGGACGCGGTAGTCGCCGAAAGGAGGGCGCCCGGCGGGAGGGGTGGGGGCTACGTGGTACCTATGCAGGCTCGCCCGCTGCTGTCGAGTCGCTGACGCCGGAGGGGCGCTCGGTGCGGGCGCTGCGTTGACGCACCGGACGAGCGCATTTCTAGACAAAAGCGATCGCCGGCGTCGTCGGTCTCGGCCTTCTCGGTTTGGCCAGGATCAGCGTCCCGTGGCGATGCGAGGGGGCTGACCTGCCCGGGGACGACCGGTCCGAGCGCATCGACCCGCTTGCTCCGCGCGATGCGGGTCTATCTATTCAAGCGCAAGGTTGCGCCCAGGATCCACCCTCAGTTGGGCTGTGAGGTGGCGTGAGGTTGGTCGCCGGCGGATGCCGCGGCTCTGGGCGTGACTTCTGCGATGAGGTCAGCGAGCATGCTTTTGAGGCGTCGGCGGGTGGCGCCGCGGGCGAGGCGTCCGTCGTCTTTGAAGGCTTCGTGAGCGGTCGGGACTGCGAGCTCTTGATCGAGGACGCGGGCGCCGGCGAGGCCGAGGGCCTTGCGTAGCTCGGTCTGGGCCCAGACGGCGCCGAACATGCCGGTGCTGGCGCCGATCACCGCGACCGGCTTGTTGGCCAGGGCGGAGGTTGCCGGGGTGGGACGAGAGGCCCAGTCAACGGCGTTCTTCAGGACGCCCGGGATCGACCCGTTGTACTCGGGGGTGACAAAGAGAACGGCGTCCGCGTCGCGAACGGCGGCGATGAACTGGTCCGCGCCTGGCATCCCGCCGCCCGCCTCATGTTCATCGGTCTCATCAAACGGTTCGACCGCCTTTAAACTCTCGAACGTGATGAGCTCGACGCCGGGCGGCAGCTCATCGGCTGCCGCCCGCAGGAGATTCCGGTTGTGGGAGGCCTCGCGAAGGGACCCGGCGATGCCCAACAGCCGCATCGTCCTAGTCCTCGTCGTCGACCAAGGCGAGCTCGAGCGTGACCGAGATGGTGACGTCCTTGCCCAGCACGACCCCGCCCTTGGGTAGTGGCGCGTTCCACTCCAGGCCGACCGCGTCACGGTCGATCGTTGTCTCGAGGTCGACGCCGACCTTCTCAACGTCCCCGAGCGTTACCGCCGGTCCGGCGAAGCGGCCCGTGGCCGTGGCCGGCGTGCTCTTGCCCTTCACGGTCAATGTGCCCTCGCTGGTCAGAGCTCCGTCGTTGACGTCCAGCGACGAGGACTCATAAACGATCTCTGGATAGCGCTCGGCGTCAAAGAAATCAGGGGAGAAGAGGTGGCCCTTGAGCTTCTCGTCCTTGATCTGCAGCGAGGCGACCTTGACCTTGCCGACCAGCTTGCCGTCAGTCAGCGTGGCGTCGATCTCGCTGAACTCGCCACGGAACGTCCCGACCA
>JALYZL010000105.1 GCA_030948875.1 Actinomycetota bacterium | reverse complement strand
GTCCAGGTCCGTCGTCCGGACCGGGCGCATCAGACCGCGCGACCGCAGGGCGGCGCGCACGCGACTGCGCCCGGAGAAAATCCAGCGCTCGTAGAGGGTGAAGCGGACCGCGTACAGGAGTGCTAGCACGCCGAAGTAGGTGGCGGTCACGAGCAGCACCCGAATGCCGTGTCCGGGCGCGATGCTCTGCACATGCTGATGGGTCCAGGCCGTCGCGAGCGACAGCAGGACGAGCGTGGACGCCGACACCACGAGGTAGGCGAAGATCTCCCGGCCCGGAGCGATGCGCCCTTGCACCTTCCACGTCCACCTGCGGTTCAGCGTCCAGTTCGGGATCGCGCCGGCGAAGAAGGCGACGATCGAGCACACGGTGGTCGACGCCCCGAGCACGTACAGGATCGGGAACACAACCGCGCTCGTCCCGGCGGCGAGCCCGGACGAGATCATAAAGCGGGCGATTCGCCGCTCGTGAACGAATCGGCGCATAGCGACTGTACCCGGCAGAGGCATCGGCGCCATCGTAACGGGTTGGCCGGTCCGACTGAGCTGCGGCCGCGGCGCCGTCCGCGTCCTAAGCCCGCCCTGTCGGGGTCATCCGGGGTGCCGCCGCGGCCTCGCTCATCGAGAGGATGCGCCGCACGAACTGCCCCGTGCGCTCGGGCAGCGCCGTCATCGGGAACCACCGCAACTCGGCGATCTCGATCCGGTCGGCGACCGGGTTGACGTCGTCGACCACCGTGTGGAAGCAGTACATGGTGTCGTCCCGGTGCTCGTAGCGGGCGAAGAAGTCGCCCAGCGGTGTCCAGTCCGCGATCGACAGCCCAAGCTCCTCGCGTATCTCCCGCCGCGCGGCGTCGAGCGGCGCCTCGCGCCGCTTGATCGCGCCCCCGGGCATGTCCCAGGAGCGCCGATCGCCGTACGTGTGACGAACGAGCAGGACCTCATCACCCCGCGTGATCGCGCACTTGACCCCGCGCTGCTTCGGCCGCGCGACAAACCAGTACGCGCGCGCCAACTGATAGGCCACGCGATAGAAGCGTGAGAGGACCCATGCACGATCAACCATGTGTTGTGAGTGTAGGTGGGGGCGGCGCGCGGGGGGCGGGGCGCGCACGGCGCGCCGGTGCGAACTGCTGTCTTCTGGTCCGGACCCTCCGGACTGATCGACAGCAGTTCGCGGGAGCGGACCAACGGCGGCAGAACTGCTGTCTTCTGGTCCGGACCCCCCGGACTGAAAGACAGCAGTTCGCGGCGCGAGCGCCCCACCCGCCACGCGCCCCACCCGCCCGCCGCCCCGTCGTGCCCGACCCCGCGGCGCCCCGTCGTGCCCGACCGCCCGCTATTCCGCGCCCTTCAATCCAATCGGCGCCGCCAGCACCGCGTCAGGAATCCCGAACGCGTCGACCAGCCCTCCCGCCTCGCCCCGCACTTCGTCGCAGAGGCGGTTGACCTCGCGGGTGATGGCCTTGCAGCGGGCGCTGCTGAGGCGGCCGTGCTCCTCGAAGAAGCCCCGGTCCTCCTCGACGTTGGACAGGGCGTAGAGGTCGCAGAGGCGGTTCAGGAGGCCGGCGAGCGCGTCGTCCTGGCAGCCGTCGATGGCGCGGATGAAGGCTTCGAGGATCAGGCGGTCGGTGTGCGCGCGGGCGGCGTTGATGGCGTGGTCCTGGACGGCCCGGAAGACCTCGAAGGGGTCGAAGCCCTCGGCGAGCCCGCGCTTGAAGCGGTTGGCCACCGAGGCGACGATGTGGCCCTCGCGCCACTGGAAGAGGTCGAGCTGGTAGTCGCGGTCGAGGAGGTTGCGGGTTTCGTCGCCGCTGGGGACGGCATCGGAGATGACCTGGGCGAGCTTGCGGGCGAAGAGCCGCTCGAGCACGGTGTCGACGACCTGGGAGGCGACGAAGGTGACCAGCCCGACCGGGTTGAGGTCGCCGAGGTGGTCGGCGTAATTGGTCAGCAGGCCCTTGGCCGCGAGCATCATGAGGACGGTGTTGTCGCCCTCGAAGGTGGTGAAGATGTCGACGTCGGCGCGCAGGGCCGCGAAGCGGTTCACGGCCATGTAGCCGGCGCCGCCGCAGCACTCGCGCGATGTTTGGATCGTGTGGACCGCGTGCCAGCTCGTCGTCGCCTTCATCGCCGCGGCCAGCGACTCGAGCTCGCGCCGGTCGCGATCGGGCGCGTCCGCCGCCTGCGGCATTCCGTCGGGCTGCGCCTGGCTCGTCGCGGGGAGGTCGAACCCAGAGGCTGCGGGACCGGCGCCCGCCGGTGGGTCGACCCCGGAGACCCCGGCCGCCGCGGGATCAGACTCCTCCGCGCCGCCGCTGAACACCGCGTGGAACTTCGAGGTCAGCTCCTGCTGGGCGAAGTGGAGGGCGTAGGTCTTGGCCAGCGCGGGCATCAGGCGACGCTGGTGGGTGCGGTAATCGAGGATCGCCACCTCGTCGCCGCCGGGAGGCCCGAACTGGCGCCGGCGCAGCCCGTATCGGACGGCGATGGTGAGGGCCGTCTTCGCTGTGGTGACCGACGCCGAGGAGATGCTGACCCGGCCCTGGACGAGCGCTCCGAGCATGGTGAAGAAGCGCTTGTTGGCGCTGTCGATCGGGCTCGTGTACCTGCCGTCGGCGGAGACGTCGCCGTAGCGGTTGAGCAGCGCGTCGCGGGGCACTCGCACGCTGTCGAACCAGATGCGCCCGTTGTCGACGCCGCCCAGCCCCATCTTCTCGCCGGAGTCCTCAATCCGGACGCCATCGCACACGTTGCCGTGCTCGTCGCGCAGCGGAACCACGAGCGCATGCACACCGTGCGACTCTTCGCCCACGATCAGCTGCGCGAACACAGCGGCCAGCCGCCCATGGCACGCGGCGTTGCCGATGTACTCCTTGCGTGCGTCCTCGGCCGGGGTGTCGACGACGAACTCTCCGGTG
Source organism: Actinomycetota bacterium (assembly GCA_030948875.1). Classification (GTDB taxonomy): domain Bacteria; phylum Actinomycetota; class Thermoleophilia; order Solirubrobacterales; family Solirubrobacteraceae; genus Palsa-465. The sequence continues at coordinate 3,486 of JALYZL010000105.1, read as the reverse complement.
GCTGCGTCGTAGGTGGCGGTAGTACCGAGCGCCTGGACGTTCGAGCCGTGACCGGTCTCAGTCATCGCGAAGCACCCGGGCAGCGCCAGGGTGGCGATGTCGGCGAGGTAACGGTCGTGGTGGGGCTTGGTGCCGAGCTGCTGGACGACGCCGCCCCACAGTCCGAACTGCACGCCGACCTTGACGAGCAGCGATAGATCACCGAGCGCGAGCGTCTCGAACGAGGCGACGTTCGCCCCTGGGTTGCCCGCGCCGCCGTACTCGACGGGGAACCCGAGCGCGGTCCCGCCCTCGGCGGCGAGCGCCTTCGCACGCTCGAACACCCACTCGCGGTACTCCGGACTGGGCAGTGCGATCATGGGCGCGAACTCGGGTCGCGCCAGCCGCTCGCGCACGAGCTCGCGGAGCTTCGCGTAGGGGCCGTCGAGGAGGCGCTGGAGGGCGGCGGGACTGAATGACGTGGTCCGGGCGGTGGCGGTCATGGGTGCGGAGAATATGCCCGCAACAGAGCTGCCGCTCACAAATTTTCAGGCCGGCGAGACCACCGACAATCCCATGGCTCGGGCGGCGTCCGCCATTCTGGCGTCGTAGGTGACGATGCGCTTCAGCGTGGCGCCGAGCCGCCGCGCGGTCGCCAGATGGATGGCGTCGAGCGAACGGAGCTCGGCAGGTTGCAGCCTGCCGGCTTCGCTCAGCACACGGTCGTTCACGCGCATCAGCTGCATCGTGCGCAGGACCGCGTCTCCGCGACGCAAGCCCTCCGGGCCAAGAGGGAGCAGCGCTCGCGTCACCTCGGTGCGAGACAGGGCACTGGTTACCAGCTCCCGGCGTCGTGCGAGATCGCGTCTCAGGGCCTGGGACTCGGGTTCGGCGACGACGAGCTTGACGATCGCCGACGAGTCGACGTAGGTGACGTCTCCCTCAGCGCTCATCGCGTCGCAGGCGGGCGAGCACGCTGGACGGTGGCTCAGATCCCGGGGTCAGTGGCAGCGGATCAGGAAGATCCTCGAAGGCGTCTTGGGCCCCGACAAGATCGCCCGAGGCTCGCAACCGTGCCAGCGGATCGTCGGGCACGGGCATGAGAACCGCTACCGGACGACCGCGGTCGGTGATCTCGATGCTCTCGCCGCTCTCGACGCGGCGCAGCAGCTCGCTCGCGCGTTGCCGGAGCTCGCGGATGCCAACGCTTGTCATGTGCTATTTGTAGCACAAGAGTTTTTGGCGAGCCGCCCCGGCGTATATTCGCTTCAGTGGAGCGCCTGGTTCCATGAGCGTCGCTGAAGCGGCCCCTGCCGAGGGGCAGGCCGCCAGCAAGCCCAGCGTCGCGTTCGTCTTTGCCGGGCTGATGCTCGTGCTGCTTATGGCGGCCGCTCGATCAGACGATCGTGTCGACCACGCTCCCCGGCCGCGCTCAAGAAGCTGCCGCCGTGCGCTCCACGCCGCCTACATCCGTGCGTTCACCAACGCGCCCTGAGCCCTGCGTTCGTGGTTGCCGCGGCCGGCTGAGCGTTACCTCTTTGGGGGCAGGCTCGGGAGGCCGAGGGGCGTGAAGAGCTTGCCCCGCACGAAGCGACCGAAGGGGTGGTTGGCGAGCAGGCCGCTGACCCCGAGGAGGATCACCAACACGCCGGCGACCAGCGCCACGATGGCGAGGATTCTCGGCCAGTTGGCGCGAAAGGTATCGCGTGCCCGCGTGAGGAGCGCCTCGGCCCCGTCGCCGGCCACCGCGACCACGAGGGCGATCCCGATGAGCGGCAGGACGAAGCAGAGGTTGAAGAGCACGAGCAGGAAGATCTGGCGGGTGATGCTGGTGCCGGATCCGACCACGGCGGCGATCGCGGCGAAGTAGGGGAACGCGGTCGGCAGCTCGACGGCGCTGATCGTCGCGCCGAGGATCGCGCTCGAGCGCCCTTGGCGCCGGCGGCGCTCGGGCTCAGCTTTGGCGAGCGCGTTTCGCTTCCGCCACAGCACCGCAGCTGCGATCACCATCGCGACGCCGGCGATGATCTCGATGACGTGCCGTGCCGTGCGGCCTGGCCGCGCGATCGCGTCGACGATGAGCTCCCCCGGGCCGAGCACGACGAGCAGCCCACCGAGCAGGGAGACCGCGAACACGCCCAATGTGAATTCGATGACGCGGCGTACCGCGTGGTCGCCCTCGGCCATGTAGAGGGCCGGGGCGATCGTCGTCGGGTTGAGCGAGTCGGCAAGTCCGATCGAGACGACGATGCCGATCAGGCGCAGCATGCGGGCATTCTCCCCGCCCGTCGCGCGATCATGCGCTGCGGGTCAGGCGAAGTGAAGCTCTTCGGACTCGTCGTCAGACGCCGGACGCTCGCACGTCGGGCACCACCAGCGGGCCTCCATCGGCGTTCCGCACACGGAGTGCCTAGGGGCTTCGGCGCCTTCTGCGTTGCGTGCGCCCCAGCCCGCCAGCAGGCGCAGGGCGCCCGCGAGCTCGCGACCGCCGGCGCTCAGCTCGTAGACGAAGCGAGGCGGTCGCTCTGAGTAGGGCCGCGCGACGACGAGGGCGCCGCGCTCGAGGTGGCGCAGGCGCTGGGAGAGGACGTTGGGCGCGATCCCGCGAACCTCCTCCTGAAGCTCGCCGAATCGCCGCGGTCCGTCGAGCAGGGCCGCGACGACCAGCAGGGTCCAGCGATCCCCGACGGTCGCGAGCGCGTCGGCCAGGGCGGAGCGTCCCGCCTCGTCCGAGGCCTGAGCTTCGGCCGCGAGGTCGGTGGTGGGCTGGCTGTCAGCGTCGGGAGCCATCGGAGGTGTGTGGGTGATCGTACGGCCAGACACAAGGTGGTAAAGTAGTTACTTGCATATCGCAAGTAACTAGCTGCACACAGGAGACTCGCACCATGAATCTGCTTCTCGAGCTCGAGACCTCCGTCCAGGCGGCGGTCGAGCAGGTCGGCCCCACCGTCGTCGGCCTCGGTCGGGGCTGGGGCGTCGGATCGGGCGTGATCATCGGCCCCGGCCGCGTCCTCACCAACGCCCACAACCTGCGGCACGACGAGACCACAATCAGCTTCGCCAACGGTCGCCACGCAAGCGCGCGCGTCGCCGGCGTCGACGCCGACATCGACCTCGCCGTGCTCGAGGTCGACACCGCCGACGCGGCGCCGATCGAATGGGCCGAGGGGGCGAACGAGGTCCCGATCGGGCGCGCCGTCCTCGCGCTCGCCAACCCGGGCGGCCGCGGTCTGCGCGTCACCCCGGGATTCGTCTCCTCGAGCGCGCGGAGCTTCCGCGGACCGCGCGGCCGCCGGATCGCAGGCGCCCTCGAGCACACCGCCCCGCTGCCGCGCGGCTCCTCGGGCGGTCCCCTGACCGACCTCGACGGAAACCTACTCGGCATCAACTCGGTCCGCGTCGACGGCGGCCTGATCCTCGCCATCCCCGTCGCCGCCGCGCTGCGTGAGCGGGTCGAGGCGCTGGGTCGCGGCGAGGCGCCCAAGCGCGTCCGGCTCGGCGTGGCGA
>JALYZL010000102.1 GCA_030948875.1 Actinomycetota bacterium | reverse complement strand
GGAAACGAAGGATGGGATCGTCGGGGAGCTCGATCCCGTCGGTTACCCGCACCGGGTCGAACACGAGCACATCGTTCCCGGTCTCCCGCTCGGTGTCGAGCCCGGTGAGCTCGAGCGTTCCGGCGATCACGGTTTCGCGCTGCCTGGGCCACACGGAGGTGGGGTCGTCGACGCGGTCGCCCGGGTCGGCGATCTGGACCTCGAGCTTGAAGCGCACCGGCCCGCGCGCGACCCGGTCGCGGATCTCCTGTCGGAGGTAGTCGCAGCCGCGGCTGCGCGCCTGCCACGGCGCCAGCGGCGGCTCGGTCACGTGGGGCACGAGGGTGTAGCGGACGTAGCGCGACGTCCCGCCGCTGTCGACCCAGCGGTATGCGTGGATGGCGTAGTAGGGGATTGTGGCGTAGCTCGCGGGCGGGAGCAGGGCGCGCGCGTTGGCGGGCAGGCCGCCGATGCCGACCGGGTTGCGGGCGAGGAAGCGCGCGAGCCTGAGCGGCATGGACGCGCTCGGTGCGGTGGCGCGCATGAGCTCGACGAACGCCTCGGGTGTCCGCGCCGGGAAGCGGGGCGCCGACTGGGCGACGACGTCGGTGCGCGACCCGTCGGGCAGGTAGCACTTGACGGCGAGCCCGCGGATGACGGGGACGTAGTCGCGCGCGTGGGGGTCGCCGGCGGCGTTGGATACCCGCGCCGTGACCCTGACCGGCGCGCCCTGCATGTGGGCGGCGCGGGTCAGTCGCGTGCCGGCGGGGGTCGCCGTAAACGTCCCGGTTAGTAGGGTCCCCTTCGCGTGCAGGGCCCGGTGGCCGGTGTGGCGACCGAACACCTCGTTGGCGGCGTCGATCGCCTGGTCGGGAGTGATGGTCATGTGACTTGGCGGAAGACGATGCCGGCGCGCTGGAGCCGCTCGAGGAGCGGCTGTCCCATGGCCGCCGCGGTCGTGAGCTGTCCGCCGGTTTCCGGGAGCTCGTCGTAAACCAGGCAGAGGGCCGATTCGGCGAGCATCTTCGCCGTCTCGCTGTACCCGGGGTCGCCTCCGCTCACCTCGGTTATCACCCGCCTGCCTCCTCCCTCGCCGACGAAGCGAACGCGGAACCAGGCCTTCTCGCGCTCCTCGGGCGACGGCCCGTCGCCCGAGCTCTTGAGCGAGAGCAGGAGCCGGCGCGTGGGAGGAAGCTGGGCCAGGGCGATCGCCGCGCCGACGCCGCCGGCGAGCCCAGCGAGCGTGGTCAGCTGCTTCTGCACCAGGTAGTGCCCATAGCCAAAATCGGGCCCGTAGCGGCGCAGAGCGCGCGCCGAGCGCAGGACGATCTGCGGGTCGATGGTGGGCAGCGGCATCACCCAGCCACCGGCGTCAGCGTCGCGGTGGGGCCTGCCCGCGATCCCCTTGATCCGCCGGTCGGCGGGACGGGGTTCTAGGCGGCGGCGCTCGAGGGCATTGCGAGCGGCATGCCGGGCGCGGGCGAAGCCGTTGATCGCGGATTGGTAGGTGCCGCCGGAGAACTGCGCGTGGGCGCGGACGAAGCCCTTGACACGTAGCGGAGCGTCCTCGGGCAGCCGCTGAACGGTGAAGAAGGCCCCGAGGTCGTGGGGGATCGAGTCGAACCCGCAGCAATGGATGAGCCGGGCGCCGCTTCGCTGCGCCTCGTCGTGGTAGCGCAGCCACATGAGATCGACGAACTCAGGCTCGCCGGTGAGGTCGACGTAGTCCGTCCCCGCCGCGGCGCATGCGGCGACGAGCGGCTCGCCGTAGAGGATGTACGGCCCGACGGTGCTGATGACCACCCGCGCCGACTCGGCCACGGCCCGCAGCGACGCGGCGTCCTCCACGTCGGCATGGATCAACGGCACGTCGTGCCCGATTCGCTCCCGCACCGCCTCGAGCTTGGCGCGGTTGCGCCCCGCCAACGCAAGTCGCGTGCCCGCGGGGGCGTTCGCCGCCAGGTACTCCGCGGTTAGGCCGCCGGTGAACCCGGTCGCGCCGAAGAGGACGATGTCGTGGTCGGCGGCGGTCACGGGGCGGCGGGCTGTTCGGCTTTTTCGGGCTCGGCCCCGAGCTTGCGCGCGAGCGTGAGCGCGTCATCGGGCGCGACCCCGGCTCTCGCCGCCATCCAGCACGCCACCGGCGCGGCGATTCGCTCGGATGCGTGTGCCGCCGTCCCGGCGAGCGCGAGCAGCGTGTCGAGCTCCGCCGGCGTGGGCGGCTTCGAGCCGAGCTCCTCGGCGTAGGCTGAGAGCCAGTCCTCTGCGTTCATCTGCGCCCGCGCGCACGACCGCGGGCGACGACTGTAGCGCGGCGCGGTGGTCTCCCGCCCGCGTGGCCTAGTGCCGGTTCGGTGACCGGCATCGTCTCGAGAGCGTCCCCTGTCCCGCCAGCACTGGGTAGTGCGCTACGAAGGTGACCCCACCCCGCTGACCGAGACCGCCACCCAGGCCGACGCGCGCGGCGAGGCGCGCAACTGGGCCAGGCAGTACGGCGAGCCCACCATCCACGTCCACGAGCTCGATGGCGAGTGCCACACCGAGCACGTCGAACCCGACTTCAGGGCCCCTACGGCGTAGGAC
>JALYZL010000093.1 GCA_030948875.1 Actinomycetota bacterium | reverse complement strand
CGCCGAGGCCTGATCGGATGCTCCGATGCCGCCGGTGACCGAAGAGCCAGCCCTGGGCTTCTGGCTTCGCTACGCCGAGAGTGAAGGCGCGCTGGTCGAGGACCGGGGCGACCACGCGGTCGTAGTGCTGACCGACCCGCTCCAGGAGGAAAGCGAGCTGCCCGAGGAAGTCACTGTCACCTCGCGTCCCGACGTCGCCCGCGAAGACGCGGCGGTGCTGCTCATCGCGGGGCACCCGGCGGTCGAGCGTGCGGCCGCCGTGGTGCTGGCCGACGGCGACACGGGGAGCAGCTACCTACCGTGGCCGGCGTCGCGATCGCCGGCGCGCTCGACGCTCGAGGCCCGCGCGCGCGAGCTCGTATCGATTGAGCACGCTCGGATCGATGCCGCCGGCGAGCCGATCGCCGCCTACCTGCCGCTGCTGCGCGTCGGAGCGATGGTCAGCTACGAAGCATCGTTGACCCTGCGCTTTCAGGAGCAGGAGGAAGCCTGGATCGAAGCGCGTACGGGGCTCGAGCCGAGCTCGCGCCTGCAGGCTGCGCTGCCGGACGGGCGGCCCCTCCCGCGGCCCGACGGGCGCGTGCGCACGCTCGAGGCTGACCTGCCGCGCGCTATCTCAGCCGCCCACGAGCGGTTGGAGGGGCGCGCGCGCGAGCGAGAGGCAGCGCTGGGACGGCACGCGCGGCGAGCGCTCGACGCGGAGCTGACCCGCGCAGACGCGTACTATGACGCCGCTCTCGAGTCGATCGCCCGCCGGAGGGCGAGCGCCCCGGCGGATCGCGCTCGCCTCCTCGATGGCCAGGCCGAGTCGACGCGAGCCGAGCGCGCACGCCGCCGTCGAGAGATCCAGGACGAGTATCGGCCGCGGCACGAGATTCGTCCGTTCCGATTGCATCTGGTTCACATCCCCGCGTTCGTCCTTCCCGTCGACGTGCGCCGCGGCCGCCAGGTGTTCCCGTTCGAGCTCATATGGATTGCCGCAGCCGCCGAGTTCGCCCCAGTCCGCTGCCCGGCGTGCGACGCCCCCGCGCCGCTCGTCGCGACGCGCGGTCGGCTCGGCTGTGCGGCGTGCGCCACGGCGGCGCGTCCGCCCGCCCCGGCACCCGCGGCGAAGGCTGTCGAGCCCCGCTCGGAAGGCCCGGCACGTCCCTCGATCGACGGCGGAGCCGAGCGAGCTCCCGTGAGAAGCTCGCCCCCCGTCGAGGCGACGCCGCCGCCGGGACGGCGATCCCCGGAGCGCCCCGGCCGCGATCGGCAGCGCATCCGATCGCAAGGCGCGCCCCGGGCCCGGGCTCGCCCTCCCGCCGCCCGAGCGCACACGCGAGGCGCGACGCTGGGAGATCGCGAGCGCACGGGCAACAAGCTCGCGCTGGCGCTCTGGCAGTGCGTAACGTCCGGCGATCGCTGGCCTCGGGCCAAGGCTGCCCGTGACTCGCCGCTGCGAGCTGTCTATCGCCTCTACGGGACCGCAGGGCCGCAATGCGCCATCGGGGTACCGGTCGGTCATCATCTCGACGAGGTGGTCGCGTCGACCTATCAGACCGAGGCGGGAGCTCCGGAGCTGACGGTGGGAAGCGTGACGGCGCGGGGAGCCATCTACGAATATGCGATGTCCTGGTGGATCCAGGCGGGTAAGCCGGTCGTGGGCGAGGTGATACCGGCACCGCATCCGCTCGTAGTTCCCTCAGTGCGGGGTGCCGATGCCGAGCTCGCTTGGCGCCTGCGTGAGCGCGCACCCGAACCGACGGTCGCGCTCGATCCGGTCGCCTCGATACTCTGGCGCACGGAGCTCCGGCAATCGGGCCTGCCGCTCACGATCCGCTGCCTGGCCGCCTGGTGGCGTGTGGAGGACAGGGTCGATCCGCTGTCGCCACACGCGGCGGCGGCGGCCGCGGTCGCCTCCGCCGTCGCTTCAGCGGCCGGCATGCGCCGTACGCGGGCCGAGGCGGCGCGGATCTACGCGACCGAGATCGAGGCCCTTGAGTCCGCGGTGGGGGAGTTCGGCGCCGAGCTGCGGCTCGGCCGGGAGCGCGGCTGGTGACGGGCGCGAGCGGCTTCGCTCGGCCGTCCGCTGCCGCCACTCTTACCCGGTAGCTGCTTGATCCTCGGCACGACGTCGAATCCACGGTCGAACGCTGGATCGTGTCGTGGCGATTGGTAGAGCCGAAGCGCCACCGCCCCGCGGCGTGGACCCGCTGGCTGGTCGATGCCAGCGTCCCCGCTGGCTCGGGAGGACATCGACATGCCCACCATGCTGATGCGCGCCGGCTCCTTGGGGGACGGCGCTGCTTCCGGCCGGCGTGGGGGCACTCGACGCGGGTCCCGAGGGCCCGGGCGCCCCCGGCTACGTCCCGGGGCCCCGTAACCTGTAGCGCCCCATGGCGCTTCGCCTCACCACCGCCGGCGAGTCGCATGGCCCCGGCTTGACCTGCATCATCGAGGGTCTGCCGGCCGGCCTCGAGCTCGACCGCGACGCGATCAACCGCGACCTTTCACGGCGCCAGCTCGGCCATGGCCGCGGCGGGCGGATGAAGATCGAGCGCGACCAGGCCGAGGTCACCGGCGGGGTCCGGCACGGGCGCACGCTCGGGGGGCCGATCGCGCTCCAGGTCCACAACCGGGACTACGCCAACTGGGAGGAGCGGATGAACCCGTGGCCGGTGACGGCGGAGCTCCCGGAGGTTCATCTCCCTCGGCCCGGCCACGCCGACCTGGTCGGGACGCAGAAGTACGGGCTCAGCGACGTGCGCGACATCCTCGAGCGGGCGAGCGCGCGCGAGACGGCGGCGCGGGTCGCCGGGGGCGCGGTGGCCAAGGCGTACCTCAGAGCGCTCGGCGTCGAGGTCTACTCGCACGTGATTCAGATCACGAGCGTCACCGCGCCGCGCCGGGATGACCTGACGCCCGCGGACTTCGCCGCCGTCGACGAGTCGCCCGTGCGGTGCCTGGATGCCGATTCGACGCGGGCGATGGTGGCCGAGATCGACGCGCTGCGTAAGGCGAACGAGTCGCTCGGCGGGGTCTTCGAGGTGCGCGCCTTCGGGCTCGTGCCGGGGCTCGGCTCGCACGTCTCGTGGGAGGAGCGCCTCGACGGGCGGCTCGGGCAGGCAATCCTCTCGATCCAGGCGATCAAGGCGGTGTCGATCGGTGATGGCTTCGAGGTCGCCGGACTTCCCGGCTCGCGCGCCCACGACGAGATCTTCTGGGACGAGGAGCGCGGGTATACCCGCGAGACGAACCGCGCGGGCGGGGTGGAGGGCGGCATGACTACCGGGGATCCCCTCGTGGTCCGGGCGTCGATGAAGCCGCTGCCCACGCTGACCAAGCCGCTTCGTTCCGTCGACATCGCCACCCACGAGCCGGCCGAGGCACTGCGCGAGCGCACCGACTCGTGCACGGTGCCGGCGGCCGGGGTAGTGGGGGAGGCGATGGTCGCCTTCGTGCTCGCCGACGCCTACCGCCGCAAGTTCGGCGGCGACCACATCGACGACGTTCGCGCCGCCCTCGCCGCATACAAGGAACGGATCGGCTGGAGGGGTGACGGCAACGTCTGAGCAGACCACGTCATCGGTGGTGCCGCTCGCCGCGCGCCGTGATCGACCGGTGGCCTTCATCGGCTTCATGGGGTCGGGGAAGACGACGGCGGCGCGGGCCGCCGGGGAAGCCCTGCACACCGCCCCGATCGATGTCGACGGCGTGATCGAGGAGCGCCTGGGCAAGTCGATCGAACGCGTCTTCGCCGAGCAAGGCGAGGCCGCCTTCCGCGAGATCGAGGAGGCCACCACCGTCGAACTGCTCGAGGATCCGGCCAACCGGGTGCTCGCGCTCGGCGGCGGGGCCATCACCTCGTGGCGCGTCCGCAAGGCGCTGGCCGAGCGCCAGGTGATCTGGCTCGACGTCGACCTCGACACCGCCTGGGCGCGGGCCAGCGGATCGGGCCGCCCCCTCGCCCGCGATCGCGCCATCTTCGAGGCTCTCCACGCCGAGCGCGAGCCGCTGTACGGCGCGCTGGCGGACGCGATCGTCCCGGCTGAGCGATCGGCCCAGATGGCTCCCGTGCTCGAGGCGCTCCGGGGTCTCCCGGCTGGTTCCCGGATGCTGTGGGCGTCGAGCGCGTCCGGCGACTACCCGGTCTACTTCGGCGCGGGTTTGCTGCTCGAGCGCAGGTTCTGGCCGGCCGCGATCACGGGCCGGCGCTTCCTGGTCACCGACGGCAGCGTCGGGCGGCACTACGCAGACGTGGTCGAGCCGGTCGCCCACCCCGTCACGGTGATGCCCGGCGAGCAGTCAAAGACGGTGGCCTACGCGGAGTTCGTGTGGACCGAGCTCGCGCGCGCCGGGATGACGCGCGACGACGTCGTCGTCGCCCTCGGTGGCGGCGTCGTCGGCGACCTCGCCGGCTTCTGTGCAGCCACCTATCAGCGTGGCGTCCGCTATGTGCAGGTACCGACCAGCCTGGTGGCCCAGGTCGACTCGGCCTACGGCGGCAAGACCGGGGTCGATCTCGCCGAGGCCAAGAACTACGTTGGCGTCTTCCACCAGCCCGTAGCGGTGATCGTCGACACCGACATGCTGGCCACCCTGCCAGCCGAAGAGGTATCCGCCGGCTATGCGGAGGTCGTCAAGACGGCGCTGATCGCCGGCGGCTCGCTGTGGGAGCGCGTCCGCTCCGGCGCCGAGCCCACCGATCCCGAGGTGATCCTGGCCTGCGCCCGCACGAAGCTCGCGATCGTGGCCGCGGACGAGCGCGATGACGGTGTACGGCAGGTGCTCAACCTCGGGCACACAGTCGGCCACGCGATCGAGACGGTCACCGGGTACGCCCGCTACCGCCACGGCGAGGCGGTAGCGCTGGGTCTCCTGGCCGCGCTGCGACTGTCCGGGCGCGACGACCTGCGCGAGGAGGTGGCCTCTTTGCTCAGGACGCGCGGGCTTCCGACCACGCTCGCCGAGGCCGACCCCGACGCCATCGTTGGCGCCACCGCGCGCGACAAGAAGCGGCGGGGGGAGGGGCCGGTGCCGTTCGTTCTTCTCGAGGCTCCGGGCCAGCCGCGACCCGGCTGTGAGGTCGACCCCGACGCGCTCCTCGCCGCGGTGCGAGAGTTAGCGACCGCATGAGTGCGACCCAAACCCAAGCCAACCGCATCGAAGTGATGCACGGCGTCAACCTGGACCAGCTCGGACGCCGCGATCCGGACCACTACGGCCGGCTCACCCTCACCGAGCTTGAGCTCCGGATCGCCGACGACGCCGCGGCCCTCGACCTGAGGACCCGCTTCTTCCACTCAAATCACGAGGGCGAGTTCGTCGAGCACCTGCACGGCCTCGACGGTCTCGCTGACGGGATCGTCCTCAACCCAGGAGCGTGGACGCACTACGCGTGGGCGATCCGCGACGCGCTCGAGCTCACCGGTCTCCCGGCCATGGAAGTCCACCTGTCGGACATCGAGGCCCGCGAGCAGTGGCGCCGGGTGTCGGTGATCCGCGATCTCTGCATCGGCCACATCTCGGGGCGGGGCGCTGACGGATACAAGGATGCGCTGGCGCGCCTGCGCCAGGAGCTGGCCCCGTGAAGGGCCGCGTCGAGCGCCTGACCGACATCATCGCCGAGGCGGAGATTGACGTCCTCCTCGTCACTGGGCTCGTCAACTTGCGCTACCTCACCGGCTTCCACGGCACCAACGGGATCGCCCTCGTCGGGCCGCGCACGCGAGCGTTCGCGACCGACTTTCGCTATATCGAGCAGGCCGCCGAGCAGGTCCATCCGTCGTTTGCGCGGGCGCGAGCGTCGCTCGACCTGCTCGAGACGGTCACCGATCTGCTCCCCGACGGTGAGCTCAGGCTCGGCTTCGACGACGCCCACATGCCCGTCCGTCAGCACGCCCGGCTGCGCGAGCTGATGCCCGACCGGGTCGAGCTCATGCCCGCCGGTGGCACGGTCGAGCGGATCCGCGCCGTCAAGGACGCCGAGGAGGTGCGGCGCATGCGCACCGCGGCCCAGCTCGCGGACGCGGCCTTCGAGCGGATCATGCGCGACGGGCTGATCGGGCGCACCGAGCGCGAGGTAGCGGTCGCGCTCGAGCACGACATGCGCGAGCGGGGGGCCCAGCGACCGAGCTTCGACTCGATCATCGCCGCGGGCCCGCACGGCGCGCTTCCCCACGCGCAGCCGCGCGACGTGCCGATCCGGGCCGGCGAGCTCGTGGTCATCGATTGGGGAGCCGAGCTCGACGGCTACTGCTCAGACTGCACGCGCACCGTCGCGGCCGGCGAGCCGAGCGACGAGGCCCGAGAGATGTACGAGCTCGTGCTCAGCGCGCAGCTCGCCGGCCTCAAGGACGTTCGCGCCGGACGCCCGGGGCGCGAGGTCGACGCGGTCGCCCGCGAGGTGATCGTGGCCGGTGGTCACGGCGAGGAGTTCGGCCACGGCCTCGGACACGGCGTCGGGCTCGCGGTCCACGAAGCCCCTCGCCTCTCGCAGCGCTCCGACGACACGCTGGTGCTGGGGAACGTCGTCACGGTCGAACCTGGCGTATACGTGCCCGGGCGTTTCGGCGTGCGGATCGAAGACCTCGTGCACGTGACCGAGGACGGCAGCGAGGTCTTGAACGGCCTCTCGAAGCGGCTGCTCACCACCGACTGAGGCGTTGTATAGGCTGGGCACTCAGCATGGCTATCGACAAGTCGAGCGAGGGCACACGGGCAGACGCGCTGGTCGTGTTCGGCATCACCGGCGACCTCGCGAAGAAGATGACGCTGCGCTCCCTGTACCGGCTCGAGCGCCGCGGCCTGCTCAAGGTCCCGGTGATCGGCGTCGCCGGCGACGACTGGAGCATCCAGAAGCTCCGCGAGCACGCGCGCGAGGCCATCTTCGCGACGGGGGAGTCGATCGACGAAGACGTCTTCGCGCGTTTCGCCAATCGGCTCTCCTACGTCTCCGGGGACTTCTCCGATCCCCAGACGTTCATGCGTCTCGGCCAGGCCATGGGCGCGGCCAAGGCTCAAGGGGCGAATGCCCCCGCGTACTACTTGGAGATCCCGCCGTCGCTGTTCGGGATGGTTGTGGCCGGACTCGACAGCGCCGGGCTCCTACCGGTTGCCGCGCGGGTGATCGTCGAGAAGCCCTTCGGGCACGACCTGGCCTCGGCGCGGGCCCTCGCCGCCGAGCTCCACCAGCATCTCGACGAGTTGCAGCTCTACCGGATCGATCACTTCCTCGGAAAGATGGGGCTCGACGAGTTCCTCTACCTGCGCTTCGCCAACACCATCCTCGAGCCAGTGTGGAACCGCAACCACGTCGCGAGCGTCCAGATCACCATGGCCGAGCACTTCGGGGTCGAGGACCGCGGCCATTTCTACGACCCCGTGGGCGCGCTCCGCGACGTCGTGGTCAACCACCTCCTCCAGCTCCTCGCCGCCGCGGCCATGGAGCCGCCGGCGGGGGCCGACGCGGCGACGCTCAAGGACGCCAAGTACGCAGTCCTGCGCTCGATCGAGGACGCCGACCCGCGGTACTACGTGCGCGGACAGTACGAGGGCTACCGCGACATCGACGGCGTGGCCAAGGACTCGACCACCGAGACCTACGCCGCACTGCGCCTCGAGATCGACAACTGGCGCTGGGCGGGCGTTCCCTTCTTTATCCGCACCGGCAAGTGCCTGCCGATGAAGGCGACCGAGGTCCGGCT
>JALYZL010000053.1 GCA_030948875.1 Actinomycetota bacterium | reverse complement strand
GTCCAGTGCGGCTTCTGCGGCGATCTGCGGGGTTTTGCGGGCGTAGGCGAAGCTGGTGTCGGTGATCGCGATGTCGAAGTGTTTCTTCATGCGGTAGCGCTTCAATGCTGGGCCGACAGCGAGACCGATCTGGTCGGCGCCTTGGAGGGTGGCCTTGGTCACGCGATCGGCGATCAGTTTGAGGTCAGCTTCGGTCGCGTCGAGTAGTTCGACTCGTTTGCGGGCGCGTTGCGCGGCGACGAGGGGGTTGCGGCAGACAATCAGCCGCTCGCCGGGAAAGTCTTCGCAGGCGGTGATCTCGCCGAGGTTCTGCTCGTCAAACAGCGATGGCTGAAAGATCCCGGTTCTGGCGAGTTTCTTGATCGTTGGCGCCTTCAGCGCGGTGATCCAGTCAACGCCGGCGGTGGCGCGCAGCAAGTCGATGTTGGCCTTGGTGACCATCCCGCGATCAGCAACAACCACGACCCGCCGCAGACCGAAGCGGTCCTTCAGTTTCGTGACCTGCGACGGCAGCGTCTTGTCGTCGTGCACCTCGCCGCTGAACACCTCGACCGCGACCGGCCGCCCCTGGGTGTCGCACAGCAGGCCGTAGATGATCTGCGGCAGGCCGCGCTTGCCATCGCGCGAGTACCCGAGTTTCCCGAGCGGGCAGGTCCGCCCCTCGAAGTAGCTTGAGGACACGTCGTAGAGCACGAGGTCGCGATCGTTGAGGTGGCGGCGCGCCAGGCGATCCTCGATGCGGTTCTGGCGCTCAAGCAGCCAGTCCATCGCCCGGTACAGATCATCCTCATCGCAGCCCCAGACGCCCAACTCCCCCGCGAGCGTGGTCTGACCAAGCGTGCGGACCATCCCAAGCTTCGAGGCGGGCGCGATCACGCGTCCCACGATCATCGCCATGCACAGGTCCCGCTCCCGGCTCGCCCTGGGATCCACCAACTTGGCGAGCTCCAGGCGCCTGGCCATCACAAGCGCGGCGTTGACATGACCAGCGGGCAGTGAGCGCTCAATCTCAAACGCGTCCTGGGCGTTCATCAGTGACTCGCCGCGCAACACCCGGCGGATCGCCTCGACCGCCTCCGGCGGTAGGTGCGAGAGGTTCGCCAGTGTTTCCTTCTTGACCTTGCCGCCCTCGCGGTAGGAGCGCCGCAGCAACGTCGACCTGTAAACCGCTTCCCCGGCCCGCCGCTCGCTCGTGACTACATGCATCGCACCGGAGGGTCTGGCAGGACGGCCCATACCGGAATGATACAGCATCCGCACCAGCCTAGTCGTGACTACAGCATAGAACAACGAAAGAGCCTGAATCCACCGCCACTACACGGAATCCGGCCTCAAATGTGGCGACTACACGGGGAACTTCAGACTAAATCGATCTACGGGCTATCCATCTAAGCGGAGCTGGCCTGTGGGCGCGCCGCGCCAGGGCCGGTTCGCCGCCGGACGGTCGAGGCTCGCTGGTTGTCCACGCGTTGCGGGCGGGGTGCGGTGGGTCGTGTTGCGCCGGGGGTTGAGGATCAGATCGCCGTAGCGGACGGGGTCGTGCCCGGCGGCGAGCTCGAGCACGCGGTAGAAGACCATGCCGCGGCTGCGTGAGTGGCGGCGGTTGAAGCGGAACACGAACTCGTCGAGGTAGAGGCTGAGGTGCGACTCGTTGACGGCGCCCTGGTGAGTGCCCAACAGCCAGCGGTCGACGAGCGACGCGATGCGGTGAACGCCGGGCAGGAGCTCGGACGCCTTCGTGCCGGGCTGCACGACCCGCTCGTGGAGGTAGAGGTCCTTCGTCGCGGGCCGGTAGGGCCCCCAGCCGTCGGTGATCACCGTCGCGCCCTGCTGGACGTGGTCGGTGAGGAACTCGCGCAGCGTGTCACCGGACCCGTCGAGTAGCCACGCCAGGCGGCAACGCCCGAATCCACGGGGCTCGACGCGCTCCACGGCGATCCCGACCAGCGCCTTCTTGCCCTTCGCGCGCCCACCGGAGAGACCGGGCTCGATCCCGCCGATGTACGTCTCGTCAACCTCGACGCGACCCCGGAGCAACTCGCGGCCCGGACGCACGAGCACCGAGCGCAGCCGGTGGAGCATCGCCCACGCGGTCTGGTAGGAGCCGATCCCCAGCGCCCGCTGCAGCGCGAGCGCCGAGATCCCGTCCTTCTGCGTCGCGAACAGCCAGCACGCTGTGAACCACACCGTCAACGGCGTGCGCGTACGGTCGAAGATCGTGCCCGCCGTCGCCGACGTCCGCAACCCGCACCCGGGACACATCAGTCGGCGGCGATCGCTGAGCCGCCAGACCCCGCTGTGGCCGCACGCCGAGCAGACGAAGCCGACGGGCCAACGCAGCCACTCGAGATAGTCCAGACAATCCGCGTCCGTCCGAAACCACGCCTGGAACTCGCCGAGCGACCGCGGATAGTGGACTCCGGCGGCCGGAACGGGCATTCCGCCACTCTACTCCGCTTAGATGGATAGCCCGTACAATGAAAATGCCGCACGTCAGTCGGCTTTCGCTTCGAGTCTCCCTAGGCCGAAAGCGCAAGCGTCAAGCTCACGGCTACC
>JALYZL010000051.1 GCA_030948875.1 Actinomycetota bacterium | reverse complement strand
GTACCCGCCCACGCGCTCGCCGCCGCGCCGCGCCAGGCCGACGCGCGCCAGGACGTCATCGATCGAAGGGCCATCCGCTGAGCCGTCGAGCTCGACGAAAAGCTCGAGGTTCGCCCGGCCCGACAGGTAGGGATAGAAGCTCGGCTCCTCGACGAAGCTCGCCACTCCGTCAAGAAGGAAGGCGCCCGGGGAGCGACCGAGCAGCTCGATTGACCCCGCGTCCGCTCGCATCAGCCCGAAGAGCATCCTTAGCAGCGTCGTCT
Source organism: Actinomycetota bacterium (assembly GCA_030948875.1). GTDB lineage: Bacteria > Actinomycetota > Thermoleophilia > Solirubrobacterales > Solirubrobacteraceae > Palsa-465. Next base: position 6,880 of record JALYZL010000051.1, on the reverse strand, counting down.
TGCCGGCGCCGTTGGGTCCGAGCAAGCCCCGCACCTCGCCCTCGGCCATGGAAATCTCGACCCCGTCGACCGCGGTGGTCGCCTCGAAGCGCTTCGTCAGCCCGCTGCCACGGAGTGCCACCACGGCGCGGCAATATGCGCGAGCCCACCGTCAACGAATTGTGAAACCAGCGAGAGACACCGATTGGTAACACCGGGCCTCCGGAACCAACCTAAGCTCTCGCCCCGCAGGAGGTTGCGGTTCACCACTGAGTAATGGCACCCGGGCGCCCTCGCCCGGGCGCCACCCTAATCGTTACTGGAGGGTAGCGCTATGCGGGAGTCATCTCTACGTCGTGCGCGTCAGCGTCATCGCGGGCGCTTCGTGATTGCCATCGCCGTCGTGGCGTGCCTGCTGACGGTCGGAGTGGCATCGGCCGAGTTCGGCGACTTCGGCTTCAACCCTTTCGGAACCTCCGAAGTGGGGCAGAACATCACCAACCGCATTCTCCTGCCCACCAACCAATGGATCTCCCCGATCGGCACGCGGCTCCAGGTCAACAACGCCCGGCTCGTGTCGAGCACGCTCAGTCCCGACGGCAACTATGTTGCGGCGCTGAGCTGGAATAACTTCACCGGTTTCCTGACGATCATGAATGTCAAGACCGGTCAGATCGCCCAGCAGCTCGGGACCGGAGGAACCGGTGACCCGACGCTAGGTGACCGCAGCGTGGCGGCCGACGGCCCGCTGTACTCCGCGGACGGCAAGACCCTGTGGTTCCCGCAGTCCGCCGATCTCATCCGTTTCACGGTCAACGCCGACGGAACCGTCTCATCGCCGGTCGTCATCCCCCTCAAGGGACCCAACGGCGCTGCGCTCCCCTCGGGGATGGCGCTCTCGTCCGACGGCGCCACGCTCTACGTGGCGCTCAACGGCAACAACACGCTCGGCCTGATCGACACGAGCACCAACAAGCTCGTCAAGGAGATCCCCGTCGGCAACGCCCCCCGCCAGGTCGTCATCGACGGCAGCACCGCCTACGTGTCCAATGAGGGCGGTCGTCCCGCCAACACCGCCGACTTCACCAACCTTTCCGACGGCACGCCGATCGTCTCGAGCCGCATCACCGGCGGGGCGATCACCGGCACCGTCTCCGTGGTCGACCTGGGCGCCGGCAAGGAGACGCAGGAGATTTCCGTCGGCCTGCAGCCGACCGCGCTCTACCTCAACGGATCGGCGCTCTTCGTCGCCAATTCCAACGACGACAGCATGTCGGTCATCGACACGGGCACCAACACGGTGGCCCAGACCGTGCAGACCAATCCGGTCCCAGGAGCCACGGTGGGCAGTTACGCCAACGCGATCACGATGCCCGACTCCTCCCACGTCCTCGTCAGCATCGGGCGTGACAACGCCATCGCCGTTTACGGTTACAGCGGCGTGTCGACTCCGCTTCAGTTCCAGGGGCTGCTGCCGACCGACTGGTATCCGGTCCAGGTGCAGGTGGACCCCGCCCTCGGTAACCAGATCGTGGTGACCAACGACAAGGGCATCGGCGCCCGCGGGCCGCTGTCGACGATCAGCAAGGCTCCGTACACCTCGCCCAACCCGGGCGCCGCGACGGGCCACAACACTTACAACGATACCGGCAGCGTCACCACCTTCGCGCTCCCAGCCGACAACGAGCTCAGGCACTACACGCGCATGGTCTCCAGCGATAACGCGTGGAACCAGATCCCCGCGGTCAACAGCGGCGCCTACGACACCGTGCCCTCGGTCATCCCCGAGCGCCTGGGAGGCCACTCGCCGATCAAGCACATCGTGGTCATCGTCAAGGAGAACCGCACTTACGACCAGGTGCTGGGAGACCTCGGCCAGGGTAACGGCGATCCGTCCCTCACTCAGTTCGGGCAGACAGTGACGCCCAACCAGCACGCGCTGGCAATGCGGTTCGGCACCATGGACAACTTCTACGACCAGGGCACGCTCTCGGCCGACGGTCACAACTGGATCGTGCAGGCGAATGCCAACGACTACGTCGAGAAGGAGTTCGGCGCCTTCTATCGATCCTACCCGGCCCAGGGCGGAGACGCGCTCGCCTACCAGCGTTCCGGGTTCCTCTGGAACGCGGCCGAGAAGGCGGGATTGAGCGTCCAGGACTTTGGCGAGTACGCGAACTTCTTCAACGTTCCCAGCAGCATCGACAAGTGGGTCGATTGGTACAAGGACTCGCAGATCCTCGAGGGCAAGGCGAGCGGCCCGCTGCCGATCCCGATCAAGGCGTATCAGACGTACGCCGACATCCCGTCGCTGAACGCGATCATGGACCCCTACTACCCGAAGTTCGACTCCCACGTCCCCGACCAGTACCGGGTCGACATCTGGCAGCACGTGTTCCAGCAGAACCTGGCGCTCCACCACATGCCCAACCTGACGATGATGTGGATGCCCAATGATCACACCTCAGGCGTGGGATCCGGTGATCCCTATCCGGTCGCGCAGGTGGCCGACAACGACCTCGCGGTCGGGCGCATCGTCGACGCGATCTCGCACAGCCGCTTCTGGAAGAGCACGGCGATCTTCGTGCTCGAAGACGATCCCCAGAACGGCGTCGACCATGTCGATGGGCACCGGAGCGTCCTCTTTGTGGCCAGCCCGTACGCCAAGCGCGGCGTCCACAGCCAGTACTACTCGCAGATCAACGTCGTGCGGACGATCGAGCAAATCCTCGGCATCCAGCCCATGAACCAGGAGGACCACTCGGCCGAGCCTATGTACAGCCTGTTCACGGCCCACCCGAACTTCGCTCCCTACGACGTCCTCCCCAATCAGATTCCGCTCACGCTCGGAGCGCCTGGGTATCCCTCGACCTTGACGGGGACGGCGGCCAAGAAGCTGGGCGCCGTCGGGACGGTTCCGGCGACCGAGCGTGCCGTCTACGCCGCCTGGGTGGCCTGGAGCAAGCACCAGCGGTTCGGCGGCGGCCAGGCGCGGCAGGATTACGGCAAGCCGGCGCTGCTGAACCGGCTCGACTGGTACTCCGCCCACAACTGGAAGGTCGCGTACCCCGGCGATCGGAAGATCTTCGCTCCCGACCAGGTTCCCGGCCGAAGCCTGCCCGCGGCTCTGATCGGGGAGGGGTAAGCGGTCGACGCGGGCACGATCGCGGCTGTGCGCGAGAACATTGCGGGCGATCCCGAACAGCCACGCCGCCCCGCTTCCCAGCGCCGGATCGAAGCGAGGGCAGGAGCTGAGCGCCTGAGCGAACGATCGCTACGTCCGTCGGGCACCGCCATCACCCCACTAATTCAGGAAGCCCCCGATTTGTGACCGCTTCGCCCACGAGCACGGCCAGATCGGCCCGCGCCCACGCCACGCGCGCTTGCAGACCCGCCTCCTCCATCCAGCGTTGCTGGTTGGCAACGCTGCTCGGGGTGTCGTAGCCGCCGTCGATCGGCGTTACCACGTCGGCCGGGTCGTCGGGGATGACGACGTCGCCGAGCACGAGCCGCCCGCCGGGCGCGAGGACAGCCGCGACCCGTGCGAACAGGTCGGCCTTTCCCGGGCCGTCGAGATGGTGCACGGCGAGAACGGCGATCACGAGGTCGAAGGGACCCTCGGGGAGGGGATCTTCGAGCCGCCCGACGCGGAGGTCCACGAGCTCGGGCGCCAGGGCGGCGCGCGCGTGGCCGAGCATCTCGCTGCTCGCGTCGACACCCACGAGCGACGCGCGCAGATGCCGCTCAAGCACCCTCCGAGTCGTCTCACCCGTGCCCGTGCCGAGCTCGAGGACGCGCGCCGCGTCGCTGCCGGTGGCCGCGACCGCCTCGTCCTGGAGCCGCTCGTAGTCGGGCACCTCCTCGCGCATGAGGGCGAGGTAGGTGTCGGGATCCCAGTGGAACTGCGGCACGGCAGGAGCCTAGTGCCGGCGCCCATCGTGAGCGGTGCCGCGGCCGTGGTGTGCATCGAGAACCACTTCACATCACGGATGATGACGCAGCGCTGGCGAGTTGGTCAGGCGATTCCACCCTCCAGCGGGACCGACAGTGAGCTTGCCCGCGGGACTCTCCGTGTAGGTGGCAAGAGAGAGCGCGCCGGCATCGCCGTGGACGATCTCGGTCGGGGACTCCGATGCCCCCGAAACCTGAGTCTCGGTGAGGGTCACGATCTTCATCACGTAGACGAACGCGGGGATGCTCATGTTGCCTGACCTGCGGCGGATGATGTTCAACACCGTCTTGAAGTGCTCGCCGGAGGCCAAGTTGACGAACAGGGATGGGCTCAGGCCGTCGAGCGGCTTAACCACCTCGAAGTTCTGGAACGTCACCTTGCCGGCGCCGGCACCGCTCGTCTGGCTGGTAGTCCCAACCGTGTTCTTGGCGCCGAGGGAGAACCGCGAGATCTGGACGATGTGGAAGTTGTTCTCTCCCTTGAGCACTTGTGTCAAGTTCTGCGTCTCGCCCAGAGGCTCAGCCTTGAGCCCGCTGAGGTTCGTGCCGGAGTTGATGGCCATGAAGACGTCGACGCCGGGGCCCGCCTGCACGTTGACCGTCCCCGCGGGACCCTGCGGTCCCCCGGGGCCGATCGGACCGGCTGGCCCCTGAGGTCCGGTCGGGCCGGCTGTCCCCTGAGGTCCGGTCGAGCCGGCGGGACCCGGCGGCCCCTGCTGGTTCCAGGCGATCGTCGCCTCCCCATTGGGGCAGCTATAGGCGTTGGCGTCGGTGCTGGTGGTAGCGGTCGGGTCAATAACGCGCAGTGTCCCGAGCGGGAGGCCTTCGTTGGGGTCCTGCAACGTATTGGTGACGTAGCACGCTGTGATCTTTCCGTCCGAGCCCGGTATCTGAGACGGCAATCGCTGTCCCGGCGCCGAGCGCGGCCACTGCCGGCAGCAGCACCTTCACCGGTGCTCGGAGCCGCCGGCGGATCTTGCCAGCGAGAGTCGTCGTCTGGACTTGATCCTTTTCACTCAACCTGTTCTCCGATCCGCCGGGAGCCATCGATCAGTACGCCAGCTCGATTCAACCGGACAGCTCGGACACCTGGGCGAGGTAGGTGACGGGATCCCAGTGGCACTGCGCCACGGCGGGAGCCTAGTGGCGGCGCCCATCGTGAGATCCCGCGCGCCCAGATCTCCGCCGCAGGGCCATGGCGATGGGTCTGAGGCGAAGCCACGATGACAGCGTGGCGGAAGCGATCGAGGACGAACCCTGGACCCGACGGGGCGGGCTGCCGAGATTGGGTCGATCACGTGATCGTGTGCGGGTTGCACGAAATCGGTCTTCGCACGGTGGAGCAGTTGCAGCTCGCGGGAGCTCGCGTCGTAGTGCTCGACGACGAGCGAGCTCGAGCACCCGCCGCGCCGGGAGACGCGGCTCCAGGGAGGCGACGACGTCTACCTTGCCGGGCCCTACGAGGAGCTCCTGCGCGTGCTCAGGCGCGAGCGCGAGGGCGCATGACGCCGTACCATCGCCGGGAAGCCGTACCATCGCGGGACCAAACGGGCGCGTGCGGCGCCCCGAGCCCTGGCGAAGCCTCTTAATCGAACTATGGAGTTCCCTTGCGCATCCTGATTCTTGGTGGAGACGGCTTCTGTGGCTGGCCCACGTCCCTGCATCTGTCCGCGAGCGGTCACGATGTCGCCATCGTGGACAACCTCGCGCGGCGCAACGCCGACGTCGAGCTCGAGGCTGAGTCGCTGACTCCGATCAAGCCGATCGGCACGCGCCTGGCCGCCTGGCGCGAGCTCACCGGCCGTGACATCCCATTCCATCGCTTCAACGTCGCCGAGAACTATCGCCAGCTGCTCGACCTGCTCCTCGAGTACCAGCCCGACGCCGTCGTGCACTTCGCCGAGCAGCGGGCCGCGCCGTACTCGATGAAGAGTTCGTGGCACAAGCGTTACACGGTCAACAACAACGTCAACGCGACCCACAACCTCCTCGCCGCGATCGTTGAGACCGGGGTCGACACCCACGTCGTGCACCTGGGGACGATGGGGGTCTACGGCTACGGCACGGCCGGCGTGAAGATCCCCGAGGGCTACCTGCGGGTCCGCTTCGACACCGACGAGGGCGGGGAGGTCGAGCAGGAAATCCTCTACCCGGTCAATCCGGGCAGCGTCTACCACATGACCAAGACCCAGGACCAGCTCCTGTTCGCGTTCTACAACAAGAACGATGGCACCCGGGTCACCGACCTGCACCAGGGCATCGTGTGGGGCACGCAGACCGCGGAGACCCGCCTCGACGAGCGGCTCATCAACCGCTTCGACTACGACGGCGACTACGGGACCGTGCTGAACCGCTTCCTCATGCAAGCGGCGATCGGCTACCCGCTGACCGTGCACGGGACCGGCGGCCAGACACGCGCCTTCATCCACATCCAGGACACCGTTCGTTGCATCCAGCTCGCGATTGAGACGCCGCCCCAGGCTGGCGAGCGCGTCCGGGTCTTTAACCAGATGACCGAAACCCACCGGGTCGAGGATCTCGCCCAGCTCGTGTCGCGTCTCACAGGCGCCGAGGTCGACCACGTCGAGAACCCGCGCAAGGAAGCGCCCGAGAACGACCTGTTCGTGGAGAACCGGCACCTCGTCGACCTCGGGCTCAGCCCGATCCGCCTGGAGGATGACCTGCTCGCGGAGGTCACCGAGATCGCCCGCGCCTACGCCGATCGCTGCGATCGGTCGAAGATCCCGTGCAGCTCGAAGTGGATCCAGCGCAAGGCGTCGGCCGTTGCCCTGAGCAAGTGAGCACGCCCGCCTCGGGCGACCTGAGCGGTAGGCGGGTCCTTGTCACCGGCGGCTCGGGTTTCATCGGCCGGCACGTCGTCGCCGAGCTGACGGCGGCCGGCGCCCACGTCCGGGTGATCGACCTCCAGCCCCACCCCGACCCCGCGGTC
>JALYZL010000037.1 GCA_030948875.1 Actinomycetota bacterium | reverse complement strand
CGTAGCGCGGCTGCGTGAGCCCGCTCAGCGCCGGCGACTCTGTTTGCGCGTTGCGCTTTGCGCGGCGCCTGCCCGCGGTCGGATCCGGTCCACGTCGGCACTTGAGATCTCGACCGAGATCACCGAGCTTGTGCAGGCCACGTGGTTGCATTCAGCCGAGGGGGCTCACACGCCGCAGGGTAAGGTCTCGTCAGGACGAGCGCCGGTAGCTGAGCGCGCGCGCCCCTCGAGGCAGCGGGCAGCCGGCTTGGGACGACCCTCGGTCGCGCGAGCTGCGCGTCCGCAGGCTGCTGGCAGCGGGTGGCGAGGCGGCAGCCAAGCTGCAGAGTGCCGCTCGCGAGCGGCTCCAGGTGCCCGGGCGAGCCTGTCGGCACCAAGCGTGGTGATCCGCTCGCGTAGACAGCCTCTGGCGATCGTCGCCGTGTGGTCGGCGTTCAGCACGCAGCGGCGCGGCATCCCACTTCCGGGCCGAGTTCGACCTCGGTCGGAAGGACCACCGTGTTGGTCGTCGCCAACACGACGAAGATCTCGTCGAGGCGATCGATGGCTCGTCGCGTGTCAGGACACGGGTGGGGCGGCGAGGCCAGTCAGGATGCTCCGCCCAGCGAAGTTCGCCGCGCCTCACCAGGGCTTCTGCCCCTATCTGATTACGGCGGGCAATCGGAGGCTACGCGGAACGCTATTTCGAGAACTGCCAAGCGCGTTGTAAAGGGTGCGGATCGACACGTCGTGCCGGGAAGCGAGGTCGCGGCACGCCTCCAGGTAGGCGATCCAGGACGTGACCAAGTAGTGCTGCGTGCGCACCGTGACGCCCAGCGCTCCACCGCCCGCACCGGCGGCATCCGCCCGATCTCCGGGCCTGGGAAGCTTCCCGTGTGCTCGAGCTCCGACGCTTCGCCGACGCGACGCCGATGCGGTCCGCGAGCTCCATGACCTGGCGCTCGCCGACGGCGGCGCGCACGTCGGGTCGGGCCCATGGGACGACGATCTGCGCTCGATTCGCCGCTCGTACCTGCAGGACGGCGGCGAGTTTCTCGTCGGCCTGCTCAACGGTCGGCTGGTGGCGATGGGCGCGTTGCGGCACGTGACCGCCGCGGTCGCGGAGATCAAGCGCATGCGCGTTCACCCCCGGTTTCAGCGCCGAGGCTTCGGGAGCACCGTGCTCGCGCGTCTCGAGGACCGCGCGCGTCAGCTCGGCGACACGAAGCTGAGGCTCGACACCACGATCATGCAGACCGCCGCGCAGGCGCTGTATGCGCGCGAGGGATACAGCCCGGTAGGGCGCGGCCAGCTGGCGGGCGTCGAGGTCATCTACTACGAGAAGCGTCTCCGATGATCACGCTGGAGTGGGGTCATGCGAAGCTGACGCGGAGGGCATATTAACGTTGACAGGAGATGCCCCGTCGCGGTCGGGTGCACCTGAGGCTTGACACAGCCTGGGCAGAGTCGTGACGGCTGCTACCGACTCGTCACAGTCTCGCGGGGACGTGGTCGAGAAACGCAACCCCCAGTCACGTTTCTCGACCAGGCTCTGAACGAGATTCGACACAGCGCGTGAAACCGCCCGTCCCACCCGCCCCCCCGGCCAACGCGGCGGCCCGGGAGTAACGCTCGCGGTCGGCGGTCTCGCATTCGCGATCGTCGAGGAGCACCTGGTGGGAGGCGAGTGCTCGTATTACGCGTGCACGCCGTCGAAGGGGCGCTGCGCCCGGCGCAAGCGGTCGAGGAAGCCCGCCGCGTGCCGGGGGCGCTGCAGGCCGCTACCGGTGAGCTCGACACTGCCGCCGCATTGGGTGGCGCACGCGCGCGGCCACGGAGAGCTCGACGGCGAGCGCCGGATTCGGGTCGGCGACGAGGTCTCTCGCCGACGAGCAGGTGCTCTTTCGCTCCGACATCTTCCCGACCGGATACATGGGCACGAAGATGGCCGAGCCTCGCCCGACAAGGTGATCGCCGTATGGGGCGGCGCCCCGGTTGGCCAGTTCGCGATCGCCAGCGCGAGCCTGCTCGGCGCCGAGCAGGTGATTGCCATCGGCAAGGAGGAGTACCGCCTACAGATGGCTCGCGAGAACGCCGGTGCCACCGGGATGATCAAACTTCGAGCTCGAGCCCGACGTCGTCGAGACCCTCAAGGAGATGACGGGTGGACGCGGTACATTCATGATCGATGCCGTCGGCATGGACGACGCACGCGCATGGCGCCATCCACGCCTACGACCGGGTCAAGCAGGCGACCCGAGCAGAGAGTGAACGTCCCCAACGCCCTGCGCGAGGCCATCCTCGCGTGTCGGCCCGGGGGGATCGTGTCGGTGATCGGCGTTGTACGGCGGGCCGATGGACAAGTTCCCGGCCGGTTCCTTCATGAGCAAGGGCTTGACCATGCGCACGGGCCAGCGCCACGTGCAGCGCTATCTGGAGCCGCTGCTGTCACGGATCGCCGCAGGCGAGATCGACCCCAGCTTCGTGGTGACCCACCGGGTGGAGCCCGGCGACGCGCCCGCAGGCTACGAGATGTTCAAGAACAAGCGCGATGAATGCGTGAAGGTCGTGTTGAGCCGTCGGCGTTCCGGGTAGTGGGTAGCGCGATGGCCACCTCGCAGATCCAGATCGATTTACCGCCCGGGCACGTCTTTGCCGTGCTCGCCACGCCGGCGACCTACGCGGACTGGGTCGTCGGCTCGGACAGCATCCGCGGCCACGACGAGAACTGGCCCGCGGTGGGCTCGCGCTTCTATCACCGTGTCGGCTGGGGGCCCTTCAAGGTCAAGGACCACACCGAGGTCGTCGAGGTCGACCCTCCGCGCAAGCTCGTCCTCCACGCTCGAGCGCGGCCGGTGGGCACGGCGCTGGTGACCTTCCTCCTCGAGCCGCGCGACGCCGGCACCTACGTGACGATCATCGAGGACGGCGGCGATCCGCTCTCGCGCCTCTCGATCAACCGGTTGACCGACCCGCTCGTCAAGAAGCGCAACGATGTGACCGTGCGGCGCCTGAAGCGCATCGCCGAGACCGGCGTGGTCATCCCCGACAAGCTCTGACGGACCGTCAGGCGCGCCAGGGACGCAGGCGGCGGTCGGCGAGGAGCGCGCGGGCCGCCGACCGCCCGCCCATCCCGTGCACCGATCCGCCCGGGTGCACCGAGGCGCCGGCGACGTAGAGGCCGGGCAGCGGGGTGCGATAGCGGCACAGTTCCGGAGCAGGGCGGAAAAGGAGCTGCTGGTCGAGCTCATACGAGCCGCCGCCCAGGTCGCCGCCGACCAGGCTCGGGTTCTCCGCTTCGGTTCGCTGGGGGTTGCGAAGGGCGCGCGCGAGGACGACGCCCGAGAAGCCGGGGGCGAAGCGCTCGAACTGCGCTTCCACCCGGGCCGCGATGTCCTCGTCGGAGCAGTCGTAGCGGTGTGGGACGTGGGCGTAGCAATACAGGGTGTGGTTGCCATCCGGCGCGCGCGAGGGGTCATAGAGCGTGTGCTGGCCGACGACGAGGGCCGGGCGCTCGGGCACGTCGCCGCGCTGAGCGGCCTGCGCCGCGGCCGCGAGCTCTCGCAGCTCTCCGCCGACGTGGACGACCTCCGCCTCGCGCGCCTCGGGAGCGCTCCACGGCACCGGGGCCCGAAGGGCGTAGTCGAGCTTGAAGGCGGCGGTCCCGTAGCGCCAGATGCGCAGCCGCCGAAGGAGACGGTGGGGCAGCGCGTCCTCAGGAAGCAGGCCGGCCAGGGGCCGGGCGCTAATCGTCGTGACGAGATCGCGGGCGGGGACCTCCTCGCCACCTCGCAGCGCGACGCCGGCCACCCGGCCGCGGCGCACGAGCACGCGCTCGACGTGGGCACCGCAGCGCACGGTGACACCCTCGCGCGCGGCGATCGACAGCAAGGCGTCGGCGATCTGACCCTGGCCGCCGGCCGGGAATGGCCAGCCGTAGGCGTGGGCGACAAGCTGGAGGAGAAAGCCGAAGGCTCCACTTCCGGCCGTGGACGGGGGAAGCCCCGAATGCTGCGCGGAGCCCGCCAGCCACGCCGTGGGGCGAAGCGCGCCCTCGAATACGTCGAGGCCGAAAGCCTCGGCTGAGCCCGTCATGCGTCGCGCGAGGAGCAGTGTGTCGCGACGCAGCTTCGCGGCCATGACGAGCGGGTGCGTGACCGGGGGCAGCGGTCCGAGGATGGTCTCGACGAGGTCCTTGGCGAGCGGGCGGCATTGCTCGATCAGCTCACGCCACTGACCGCCGGCGCCCCGGTGCGCGCGCTCCAGCGACGCGACGGTCTCCTCGAGGTCGTGGCGCAGGGCGATCGCCGTCCCGTCCTCGAACGGGTGGGCCATGATCGCATCGGGCGAAACCCAGCGCAGCCCCTCGGCCTCCAGCTCGAGCTCGCGCATCGCCGGCGAGGCGACGGTCATCGGATTGAACCCGGCACAGTGATCGTGGATGTAGCCCGGGAGGGTCGCCTCGACGCTCGAGGACGCACCCCCGGGGCGCGGCGAATGCTCGAGCACGGTGACCTCGAGACCGGCGCGCGCGAGGTGGATGGCGGACACCAGGCCGTTTGAGCCGGCGCCGACTACCACCACACGCTTGTCACGGCTCAGCACCTGATGGCCCTACCCCGTTCTCAGCAGTGTGATGCATCGGTCACTTGTCGCTCTGCTCTGCCCGGTGATGACGTTGAAGACAAACATGATGTTCGCCTGAGCTCTGCCCTAAGGTTGGGCGGAGATGAGCGAGGATGGGATCGTCGTCGGCGCCGACGGCGTGGCACGCTGCTGGTGGGCCGACTCGGCCCCCGAGTACCGCCCCTATCACGACACCGAATGGGGCTTTCCCGTCGCCGACGACGTGCGCCTGTTCGAGAAGCTTAGCCTCGAGGGCTTCCAGGCCGGCCTGTCGTGGCTGACCATCCTGCGAAAGCGAGACGCGTTCAGGCGCGCCTTCGCGGGCTTTCAATTAGAGCGGGTGGCGCGCTTCGGCGAGCGCGACGTCGCCCGCCTGCTCGCCGACGCGGCAATCGTGCGCCACCGCGGGAAGATCGAGGCGGTGATCAACAACGCCGGCCGAGCCCTCGAGCTCGTGCAGGCCGAGGGGTCGCTCGCCCGGTATGTCTGGCGCTTCGAGCCCGAGGCGCCGTCCGGGGGGCTCGACCGCGCCGCGCTCGCCGACCGCTCGCTCACGGCCGAATCGAAGGCGCTGGCCAAAGACTTGAAACGACGTGGATGGCGGTTCGTGGGGCCAACCACGGTATACGCGTTCATGCAGGCGATGGGCGTGGTCAACGACCATCTCGACGGCTGCGACGCGCGGGCTGAGGTGGACGCCGCCCGGGAACGCTTCGCCCGGCCGTGAGCGCTCGCCGGCGGTCCTGGGCGTGCCCGCAGCGCTACCCTCCGGTGGCGGTGATCGAGGAGCTCGAAGCCCCTGGTGGCGACGTCGCGCCCCCGCCGCCGCGTCGTCTCGCCCCGCCGCAGGCGATGCTGGCGCGGCCGGGCGCTCTGCGGGCGGCGATCGAGGAGTTGCTCCCCGAGCGCCCGTTCTCGATCGCGTGGTGGGACGGCGCCGTGACGCCGTCGACCAACGGCGGGGGTCCTGCGGTCACAGTGCGCTCGCCGCGCGCCCTCGGACACGCGCTGCGCTCGCCGGGCCAGCTCGGGATCGGTCGTGCCTACGTGAGCGGCGAGATCACGGTGTCCGACCTCGACGAGGCGATCCGGATCCTGCGCTCCTGGCAGCCTCCGCCGCTCGATGGCGCCGCCCGGCGCCATCTCATCCTGGCGGCGATCAGGGCGCACGGCGTCGGCCTGCTTCCACCGCCCCCCGGGATTGAGCTCAAGCCGCAGGGGCAGCGCCACTCGCGCACCCGCGACGCGCGGGCGGTGCGCCACCACTACGACGTCTCGAACGAGTTCTTCGCCCTCTTCCTCGATCGATCGATGACCTATAGCTGCGCGATCTTCTCGCGCGGGGCGACGACGCTGGAGGAGGCGCAGGAGTGCAAGCTCGAGCTTGCGTGCAAGAAGCTCGGGCTACGTGAGGGCGAGCACGTGCTCGACGTGGGCTGCGGCTGGGGGTCGTTCGCGATCCACGCGGCGAGCCGCCACGGCGTGTTCGTCAAGGCGGTGACGCTGTCTGAGCCGCAGGCTCGGCTCGCGCGCGAGCACGTCGAGGCGGCCGGTCTCTCCGATCGAGTCGATGTGGAGGTGATGGACTGGCGCGACCTCACGGGCTCGTTCGACGCGATCGCCTCGATCGGGATGGTCGAGCACGTCGGCAGCCGGCAGATCGACGCCTACGCGGCGCGGCTCGCCGGCCTGCTCACGCCCGGCGGACGGCTACTCAACCACGGCATCGCGCGCCTGCGCCACGGGGACCCCGAGGCGGGGCCGTTCTCCGAGCGCTACGTGTTCCCCGACGCGGCGCCGCTCCACGTGTCACGGATCCAGACGGCGCTCGAGCGCGCCGGGCTGGAGACGGACACCGTCGAGGGATTCCGCGAGGACTACGCGACCACGCTCGGGCACTGGGCCGAGCGACTCGACGCCAATGCAGCGCGGGCTGAGGAGCTCGCGGGGCCCGAGCGCATGCGGGTCTGGCGTCTCTACCTGCGCGCCGCGCGTGAGGGCTTTCGCATCGGCTTCACAGGGCTGTACCAGGTGCTTGCTCACCGGTCGGGGTAGACTCGTGGTACTATTACGTTATGCGATCTATCGGAGAGCGATCTACCGACCCGAGTCTGCTCGTGCTCACGAGTCTGGCCGAGGGTCCCAAGCACGGTTATGCCATCACCGTCGACGTCGAGCAGCTATGCGGCGTGCGCCTGGGGCCGGGAACGCTCTACGGGGCGTTGTCCCGCCTCGAGGAGCGCGGCCTGATCGAGGCGCTGCCCGCGGATGACCGCCGGCGCCCCTACCGATTGACCAGCGCCGGCAGCGCCGCGTTGGCCGAGCATCTGCAAACCCTCGAGCGCGTGGCGCGCAGCGGCCTCGACCGGCTGCGCGTGGCCGCCGCGATCCGATGACGGCACCGTCCAGGTGCTTGCGCCTCGCCCTGCTCGTCCTCGGGCTCTATCCGCTCGCCTTCCGGCACCGGTACGGGCAGGAGATGCGCGCGCTGCTCGAAGCGACGCCGACGCGCCCGACGGCGGTCCTCGACCTGCTGCGGGGGGCGGTGGTCGCCCACGCGCGGCCCCCGGCCGCCTTGAGCGCACAGGTGGGCGCGGGCGATCGGGTGCGTGCCAGCGCCAGCGGCGTGCTCGCCTGCTGGGTCGCCTTCGCGGCCGCCGGTTTCGGCTTCTACAAAACCACCGAGGACGCGTCCTTCACCCAGGCCGGCAGTGCGCATCCCCTGCTTGGCGATGCGCGCGCGGCGATCGTGGCCGCCGCGCTCGTGGGCTCGGCCGCGGTGGTCCTCGGAGCCCTCCCGCTCATCCTCGCCGCGCTCGCGCACGCGCGGCGCCAGCCCCGCCTGCGGCTCCTGGTGAGCCTGCCCGTGCTCGCCGTCCTCCTCTTCGTGGGCCTGACCAGAGTGCTCGTCATCGTGGCCCACTCGATCAGTTCTCATCGCCCGACCACGGTCGGCGGCGTCGCCTTCATCGCCTGGGGAGTGGCGGGACTGGCGTGCGGCGCCGTCTGTGTCGTCGCCTCGCGAAAGGCTCTCTTCGCCGTCCCCGCATCGCGTGGGAGACTGATCGGCGCGTTCGCCTCGGGGACGCTGGTGACCGCGGCGATGGCGGCGATGACGGTGGCCACCGCCCTGTACGCGATCGCGCTGCCGATCGACGCGTCACACCTCGCCGGCGCCCCGAACGGGCCGTTTCAGGCAACCAGCGTGACCGCCTCGCTCGTCGGTGGCGTCGTCGTGATGGTGATGGCCACGGCGCTCGCCGCTACCGCGACGCGCCGGGGGTGGCGGGCCGCAGGTGAGCTGGGCTCGGCGCCCGCCAGCGCCCCTCTGTAAGGCGACTGGCAATGTCGCTACGTCGATCTGACACGCTGTGCGGATGGGATTCCGTAGAGACGGGAGTGGACGTGATCCCTCCCGGCGTCGGCTGACACCGGGTTTCTCGGTCCATGACATCGCCATCGACCTGGGAACGGCGAACACGCTGGTCTTCGTCGGTGGTCGCGGGATCGTGGTTTCCGAACCGTCGGTGGTGGCGTCCGACGCGCTGACCGGCGAGGTTCACGCGGTCGGGGTCGAGGCCGAGCAGATGATCGGGCGCACGCCCGCGACGATCTCAGCGGTGCGCCCGTTGCGGCACGGGGTGATCGCCGATTTCGAGGTGACAGAGGAGATGCTGCGCTACTTCATCCGCAAGGTCCTCGACCGTCGTCGGGGTCACCCGCGGCTCATCGTCTGCGCCCCCTCGGGCGTGACCGGGGTCGAGCGGCGGGCGGTCGAGGAGGCTTCGCTCGCGGCCGGAGCCCGGCGCGTGCACCTGATCGAGGAGCCGATCGCGGCGGCGATCGGCGCCGGGGTGGCAATCGCCGAGCCGGTGGGCCGGATGGTGGTCAACGTCGGCGGCGGCACCAGCGAGGTGGCGGTGATCTCGATGGGAGCGATGGTGCTGGCACGGTCGATTCGCGTGGGCGGGTACGAGATGGACGAGGCGATTGCCCAATATCTGCGCCGCGCGCATCACCTGGCGATCGGCTCGCAGACCGCGGAGGCGATCAAGATCGCGATCGGAACGGCACGCCGGTCCGCGTCCGAGGCGACCACCCAGGTCCGAGGCCGGCACCTGATCACCGGTCTCCCCACCCAGGTGTCCCTGAGCAGCGTCGAGGTGCATGAGGCGCTCAGGGCCCCGCTCGACGAGATCGTCCAGGTGATCAGGGACACGCTCGAGGAGACGCCGCCCGAGCTCGCGGGTGATATCGCCCGCGACGGCATCCTCCTCGCCGGAGGGGGAACGCTGCTACGCGGCTTCGACGAGCTGGTGGCCCAGGAGACCGGCATGCCCGTGTTCAGCGCGGAATCGCCGCTCACCTGCGTGGCCTCGGGCTCGGGACAGGCGCTCGACCATTTCGACCAGCTCGGCGTGAACGCCGGGAGGCCCCGGATGGCGGCACCGCGCGACTAGGAGCGCTTGCTCGTACGCTCCGCGGCGCGCTCGGCCCGCGTGGGTCGGGGAGTGACGGGGCGGTGTCTCGTCCTGCGCAGGATGATGAAGGCGATCGTCCCCCAGGTCGCCGGAACCCACAGGGCAATGGCGTGGTAGACGACCGTCGCCGCTGTCGCAGCCGTAGCGCTGACGCCGTAGAGGACGAACAGTCCGACGAAGCTCCCGTCCAGGATGCCGATGCCGCCGGGGATCGGAATCAGGTTGGAGAGGTAACCGATCTGGTAGGCGAGGACGAGCGCCGCCAGCGGCGGCGCGTGCCCGGTCGCCTGGAAGCACGCCCACAGCACGGCGATGTCGAACCAGAGGAAGCCGAACGCGCCCACCAGTCGCCAGTCAGGGGTGAAGAGGAGCGTGCGGGTGGCGCGGACACTCGCGGCGGTGCCGAGCAGGAGAACGCGGAGGTGCCCCTCTTGCCTGTGCTTGGCGTAGTGCTCGGATATCGCCGGCAGGGCGAGGAAGAAGGTGAACACCGAGAGGCCGATGAGCCCGGGAACCAAGCTCAGCAGCGGGTTGCGCGGCCCGGGGAGCACGCCGAGCCAGAGCCCGAAGCCGGCGAGCGTGAGGGTCAGGATGTTGACGGCGCTGGTGAGCAGGAAGAGCACCGCCGAGCGCTCGGCGATGCGCGCCGCGGGAACGCCGCGCTCGCGCAGCAGCCAGGCGCCGATCGCCAGGCTGCCGGCGCCCCCCAGCGAGACCGCGGTTCCGAAGGCAAGCTCGGTCATCGCGACCCGGGCACCCCAGCGGATGGGCGCGCGCTCGAACACCTGGAGGAAGGCGATGATGTAGGAGACACAGGAGAGGATCTCGAACCCGATCGCCAGCGCGACCCAGCCGACGCGCATGTTGGCGACGACCTTGCCGACGCCGTGGAGCCCCGGCACGGCGAGCAGGAGGCCGACCACGAGCACGACGAGAACGACGAGCGTGATCATGCCGTTGCGGAGGTTGCGGCCCGCCTCGGCGGCCTGCTTCTGGTCGGCCGCGGTCAGCGGCCCGGCGCCGTCGGCGTCCTCGACCGGCCTCTCGCGGCTCGCTGTCACACGGGGATCCAAGCACGTCGGCTCGCTCGGCCCGATCCTGCGTGGTGCGGGGCGGCTGTCATCCTGACGGGGTGGTCGTGATCGAGGTCCCAGAGCACGATGTGGTGGGCCTCCGCGCCGACAATCCCAGCCCGTTCACCCTCTCGGGCACGAACTCGTGGATCGTGGGCCGTGATCCCGCTTGGATCGTCGACCCCGGGCCCGCGCTCGAGACCCATGTCAGCGCGCTGGCCGCCGAGCTCGAGCGCCGCGGCGGGCTCGGAGGGATCGCGCTCACGCACGACCACCTCGACCACAACCAGGCGGTGCCCTTCCTGCGCGAGCGCTTCCGCAGCGCGCCGGTGGCCGGGGGCCGGGGAGCGGTCGACGTCGCGCTCGCGCCGGGAGCGAGGTTCGGGCCCTTCGAAGCGCTCGCCACGCCCGGGCACGCCCCGGACCACTTCACCTTCGTCCTCGGCCGCGTCGCCTTCACGGGCGACGCCGTGCTCGGCGAGGGGAGCGTGTTCATCGCCCCCGCCCCCGGTGCCCTCGCTGGTTACCTGGACGGCCTGCGCCGCCTGCGGGCGCGAGACCTCGAGCTCATCTGCCCGGCACACGGCCCGCTCGTGCGCGATCCCCACGCCAAGATCGATGAGTACCTCGCCCATCGGGCCGAGCGCGAGGAGCGGTTGCTCGCGGCCCTCGCCGGGGGCAAGCGGAGCGTGGACGAGCTCCTCGACGCCGCGTGGAGCGATGCCCCCGTCGCGCTGCGCCCCGCCGCTACGGTCACGCTCGCCGCGCATCTGGACAAGCTCGCCGACCAGGGTCGCCTGCCCGCGGACGTCGAGCGTCCGCCGGCTGGCCCTGGAG
>JALYZL010000654.1 GCA_030948875.1 Actinomycetota bacterium | reverse complement strand
AGGCGAACGAGAACGAGGTCGCCGACGTCGGCCCGGCGGTCGCGAGACAGGGTCAGCCGCGGCCCGCGCTCGAAGAACGGCTCGGCGACGAGGAAGCGCCCGCGCTTCTCTAGCACCGCCACCTGGGCGGCGCGCGACGGTCGGCCGGGAGAGCTCACCGGACCTCGGCGGCGAGGGCCTTCAGCGCGACGGCGAGCTGGTGGTCTGCCTTGCGTGAGTTCTCCGGGGCGTAGACGTCCGGCTTGACGCCGGCGCCCTGCGCGACGCCGCCGCCGCCGAGATTGCGTCCGTTCGGGGTGTAGTAGTAGCCGGCGACAATCTCGAGCTGGCCGCCGCCGGGGAGGCCGAAGCTGTTCTGGAACACGCCCTTGCCGAACGTGTGGGTGCCGACCACGAGGGCACGGTGGTAGTCCTGGAGCGCGGCGGTGACGATTTCCGAGGCCGACGCCGTCTGGCGGTCGACGAGCACCACGACGGGGATGTTCTTCGGGATCGCACCACCGCTGGCGGGGAACACCTGGCGGGGGGTGCTGCGTCCGTGGATCGAGACAATCGTCCCCGAGGGAATGAAGGTGCTCGCGACCTTGATCGCCTCGTTGATGAGGCCGCCTCCGTTCTGGCGCAGGTCGAGCACGATTCCCTTTGCGCCCTGCTTGAGCAGCTGCTGGACGTCGCCGCGGACCTCGTCCCCGGCTCCGGGCTGGGCGAAGGTGGTGAGCTGGACGTAGCCCAGCTTCTTACCGTGGTAGGTGATCAAATGGTCGGTCGCGACCGGTACGACGATGTGGGCGCGGGTGATGCGCACGATGCGCCGATGCCCCCCAGCGAGCAGTGTGAGGACCACGTGGGTCCCCGCCGGCCCCCTGATCAGCCGTTGGGCGAAGGCAGCTGTGTGGCCCGCGAGCGAGGTGAGCCCGACCGCGAGGATCAGGTCACCGGGGAGGAGGCCTGCGCGCGCTGCGGGATACCCGTTGAACACGTCGACCACGCGCAGGCCTCGCTTGACCGGCGCCACGTCGACCCCGATCCCGTTGAGATGCGGCGCGCCGAACAGGCTCTTGTATTCGGCCGGGCTGAAGTAGTGCGAGAACGGGTCGTGCAGGCCTGCGATCACCCCCGCGAGTCCGCTGCTGGTGAGCTGGCTGTTGCTCACCTTCTTGTAGTAGCTGGCGTGAATATCGTCGAGCACCTGGTGCAGGAGCTGCGCCTGGCGGTCGGCGGCCACGCTGTTCCTGAACGGTGAGGGCAGCCATGTCGCGTGAGCGCCGACATAGAGGCCAACGACGAGCACGACAAGGCCGGCGGCGATCAGACCGGAGATGCGACCGGCGCGTGAATGCTGTTGATACACCCGGGAGAGCGTAGCCGGGCGCGCTCGCCGGCCTGCCAGCAGGCCGTGTCAGCCCTAGACCCGGAGGAAGCGCCGCAGCGAGACCCCGGACCCGAGCGCCGAGATCGCCACCCCGGACGCCATCAGGACGACGATGAGCCAGGCGAACCCGATCGTCCGGGGGGCTGCGATCAGCGACCAGTTGCTCGCCAATGGGTCGAGGAGGGCGATCTTGGTGATCGCCAGCAGGACGATGGCCAGCGTGGCGCCAATGGCACCGACGATCACGCCCTCGATCACGAACGGCCAGCGGATGAACCAGTCGGTGGCGCCGACGAGCTTCATGACCTCGACCTCCCGGCGCCGGGAGTACAGCGACAGCCTGATCGTGTTGGCGATGAGCAGAGTCGAGGCGGCGACGAGGAGAACGGTCAGGGCGAAGAGGATCCACTTCACGTCGCTGGTGATGGTGAGGATCTTCTGCGTGTCCTCGGTGTGGTTGGAGACGTTCTGGATCGCCGGGTCGATGATCCTGGTTTGCCCGCCCGAACCCTTGGCCGAGATCTCGCCGCGGACGATGAGCACGTTTCCCGGGTTATCGGGCGCGACGTGGAAGGTGTCGGGCAGCGGGTTGGTGCCGAGCAGCGCGTAGGCGGCCGGATCCTGCTTGGACTGCTGCGCGAGCGCCTGGGCCTTTGACTCGAAGCGAACCGACTTGACGTGGGGCAGCGCGAGGATCTCTTTGTGCACGCGGGCAGCGTCGGCGACGCTGGCGCCCGTCTTCATGTACACGTCGACGAGGACGCGGCCGCGCACGCTGTCGGCCGCACCGGTGGCCGCCTGGAACACGGGGATGAAGACCCCAAGCACGAGCATGGTCACGAGCACGGTGGCCAGCGCGGCGAAGCTCGGAGCCACGTTGCGGCGCATCGAACGCAGCGACTCGCGCAGGAAGAAGCTCAGGCGCATCGGCGGCTAGTGCCCTGATCCGAAAATTCGCACGCTGTCTGCGTGCGTCTGCTCGGGCCTGCGGCCCGCTCGGCATCCTGCCTCGCCGGACCGGGCCGCGCCCGAGTCATCCGGCTGCCTGGGCGGCGGCGGTGACCCCGCCGTACCACCAGTACGTCTCGGGTCACCGCCACCACCCAGCCACGCCCCAGCCATCCCGCATCCAGCATCCAGCATCCAGCATCCGACTTTCCGAATCACGACACTAGACCTCGGGCGACTGGATGCCGGCGCCGCGCAGGCGCGCCGCGAACTCGCGCGTGGTCTCGTCACGCGCGTAGAGGCCGGTCGCCTCGTCGCGAACGACGCGCCCGCGATAGAGCTCGAGCACCCGCCGGCGCATCTTGTCGACCATCGCGTGGTCGTGGCTGGCGACGAGCACGGTAGTGCCGGTACGGTTGATCCGGTACAGGAGCTGCATGATCCCGATGCTCGTCTCGGGATCGAGATTGCCGGTCGGCTCGTCGGCGAGCAGGAGCGGCGGGTGGTTGACGAACGCCCGCGCGATGGATACGCGCTGCTGCTCGCCGCCGGAAAGCTGCGTCGGGTAGTTGTGAAGCTTGGTCGAGAGGCCGGTGAGCCGGAGGATGTCGGGGACCTTGTCGCGAATCTCGCGCCGCGTTCCCCCGGTGACCTGCAGCGCGTAGGCGACGTTCTCGTACACGGTCCGGTTGGGAAGGAGCTTGAAGTCCTGAAAGACCACGCCGAGGTTGCGCCGGTAGAGCGGAATTCGGCGCCGGGTGATCTCCTCGAGGTCGCGGCCGGCAACCCGGATCATCCCATCGGTGCAGTCGATCTCCTTGATCAAAAGGCGCATGACGGTCGACTTGCCCGAACCCGTGCTCCCGACGAGGAAGACAAACTCTCCCCGCTCGACCGAGAACGTCGCCTGGTCGAGTCCGATGTCGCCGCCCGCGTAGAGCTTGGACACGGCCCGGAACTCGATCACCGGGGCGCCGGCTCCACTCCGCGCCGGACGCGAGACCTTCTTGGCCCGCGTGGTCGGCGGCACGGGACGGCGGCGACTGCGGTTTTGCGACTCAGGGATGGCCATCTGGACTCGCAGGAGCGTAGCGGGGCCCGCCGTGGCATGGCACCGTCACGGCGTCCTGCAACGGGATTTGCAAGGCCGTGTGGACAAAGGTGGCCGGCACCGAGTGCAGGCCCGCTAACGTACGAGTGTGCCCGAAATCACTTCGTCCAAACTTCTCAACAACCTGCCGCTGCACCGGATCGCGATCGACGGAACGCGCGCGGTGACGATCCTCGTTGCCTTCGACGCCGGGGCCCGTACCGAGCGCCCGGAGGAGAACGGGATGGCCCACTTCCTCGAGCATCTCGTGTTCAAGGGCGGCGAGAAGTATCAGCACTACCGCGACGTCAACGAGGCGGCGGAGCGGATCGGCGCGCAGCTGAACGCGTACACCAGCCACGATCTCGTCGCCTTCCACATCACCGCCCGGGCCGAGCGTGCCCTTGAAGCCATCGACCTTCTGACCGACTTCGTCGGGCGGCCGACGATCGACCCCGACGAGCTCGACCGCGAGCGCGGTGTCGTCGTGCAGGAGATCGCGCGCGCCAACGACCAGCCCTCGATGGTCGCCGAGCATCTGATCGACCAGGCGGCGTTCGGTACCCACCCCCTGGGACGCCCCGTCCTGGGACCGGCGGAGCACATCCGCGACACCTTCACCCGCGACGGCATCATCGCCTTCCGGGAGCGGCAATGGTCGGGAGAGCGGGGCGGTGCCTTCGTCGTCGGCAACCTGAGCGCGGTGCCCTCGGGCGGGGCGCTTGAGGAGCTCTTTACCCGCTTCCCCACGCTCCCCGCGCCGCCGCCCTACGAGCCGGCGCCGCCGTTCGAGCCCCGCACCCTGGTGCAGGAGCGCGACTCCAACCAGTCGCACCTGCGGATGTCCTACCGTCCGGCCGCCGACATCGCCGACCCGACGTGGCGCGCTGCCCTCGCCATCTACTCGACCCTCCTCGGGGGGACGATGGGATCGCGCCTGTTCGACGAGATCCGCGAGCAGCGCGGGCTCGCCTACTCGGTGCACGCCGCCGGGCACGCCTACGCCGACGTCCCCCTCCTCCAGCTATCGGCGGGTCTCGACCGGGCCAAGACGGTCGAGGCCTACCAGCGTATGCGCGAGATCGTCTCCGAGCTCCGCACCGACGGCCCGAGCAAGGACGAGGTCGAGCGGGCCCGCGCCTACGCCGCCGGCGCCCGGGCGATCGCCTTTGAGAACACGGGGGTGGTTGCGCGTCACGCGGCGCAGCAGGCCATCGTCTACCACGGCGACATCGACCCCGACAAGTCGATCGCGGTGCTCGACAACGTGACCTACGACCAGGTCGCCGAAGTCGCCCGCGGGGTCGCGGACGAGCTCTCGCTCGCGGTCGTCGGACCGCATACGGACGACGACTTCAGCTAAGCGCAGTTGCTCCCGCGGCGTTCGCAGGCGAGAATCCTCAGGTGTGGAGACCGAAGGCGGCCTCAACCTCCGCGAGCTGAGGCGCTACATAGACAGGGTCGGTGACCGCTGGCCGGTCGAGGAGGCGTTGCTGGGCGGCGCACGCGTCGCCGACGAGCACGGCGCACCGCCCCAGCGCGAGCGCGGCCCCGAGTTCATCGTGATCTTCGTCTCCGAAGCCTTCGACGGCGTTCCCTGGCTCGAGCGCGTCTACCAGGCGGGCTCACTGTGGGACGCCATGGAGATGGGCGGCCAGGCCGACGTGCACTGCTACACGCCCGACGAGTTCGAACGCAAGCGCACCACCCTGCGCTCGGTTCGCGAGACCGTGCAGCGCGGCGTCGACCTGCGCTCGCAGAAGCGATAGCGGCGGTCACCCGATAGCGACCATCCGCTCGATCGGCACCCGCGCGAGGGCCGCGACCTCCGGGGGGACCTTCACCTCGAAGCGAGCTTGCCCGCCGACGTCGGCGCGCAGAGCGTCGCGCAGCTTGGGCAGCGTGATCATCTTCATGTACATGCAATGGGCCGCCTCGTTGGCGGCGATGAACTCGGTGTCCGGCGCCGCCCGGCGGAGCGGGTGGAGCATGCCCGTCTCGGTGGCGACGATCGCCGTCCCCCCGCCGGCACGGTCGTTGGCGTAGCGGAGCATCCCGCCGGTCGAGAGCATATGGACGCCCTCGGCGTCGACGTCCCCGGCGGCGACGTACTCCATCACGCTGGTCGAGCAGCCGCACTCGGGGTGGATGAGGAAGTCGGCGCCGGGATGGGCGGCGCGTACGGCGGTGATGTCCGACGGCCTGATCCCCGCGTGCACGTGGCACTCCCCGTCCCACACGTGCATGGGCCGCCCGAGCGTCTTCTCGACGTAGGCGCCAAGGAACATGTCGGGTCCGAAGAGGATGGTGGCATCGTCCCCGTGCTCGCGGTAGATGTGCTCGACCACGGCGACGGCGTTGGCCGAGGTGCAGCAGTAGTCGGTCAGCGCCTTGACCTCGGCCGTCGTGTTCACGTACATGACGACGATCGCGTCGGGATGCCCGGACAAGGAGATCCGCGCCTTCCATTCGCGCAGCTGGTCGGCGGTGATCGAGTCGGCCAGCGAGCAGCCGGCATCGGGGTCGGGGATCAGGACCCGCTTGTCCGGGCACAGGACCGAGGCGGTCTCGGCCATGAAATGCACGCCGCAGAAGACGATCGTCCGAGCATCGGCCCGCGCCGCCTGCTGAGAGAGCCCGAGCGAGTCGCCCACGTAGTCGGCCACGTCCTGGACCTCGGGGAGCTGGTAATTGTGGGCGAGGATCACCGCGCCCCGCTCGGCCGCAAGCGCGCGCACCTCCTCCTGGAGCGCCGGGATGTTCTCCAGCATCAGGGGCGCCGCGGTCGGTGAGTTCACCACCGGTAAATGGTTCATGTCAGCGGCTCGAGGATGAGGGAGAAGTCCACGGCGGGGGCGCTGTGGGTGAGGGCACCCACCGAAATGAAGTCTACGCCGGTCGCCGCGGCGGCCCTGACCATTTCCAGCGTGATCCCGCCGCTCGCCTCGAGCTCGGCACGACCGGCGACGTGGAGCACGGTCTCGCGGAGCTCGGCGATGCTCATGTTGTCGAGGAGGATCCAGGGCGCCCCCGCTTCGAGCGCCTGCTCGACCTCATCGAGGCTGCGCGCCTCGACCTCGAGCGGCAGTCCCGGCGCGGCCGCACGCGCGCGGCGGACGGCTTCACCGATGCCACCCGCGGCCGCGATGTGGTTCTCCTTGATGAGGATCGCGTCGTAGAGGCCGGCGCGGTGGTTGGTGGCGCCGCCGGCGGCGACGGCGGCCTTCTCGAGCGCCCTTAGCCCGGGTGTCGTCTTGCGGGTGTCGAGGATGCGCGCCCCCGTCCCCTCGATTTCGCGGACATAGCGAGCAGCCATCGTCGCCACCCCCGAGAGGCGCTGGAGGAAGTTGAGCGCGGTCCGCTCGGCGCTCAGGAGCCCGCGGGCGCTACCCTCGAGCCGCAGGACCGGTCCGCCTTCACGCCACTCCCCCTCGGGCGCTAGGCGCTCGGTGGCCACGTCGGGATCGAGCGCGGTGAACGCCGCCTCGGTCACCTCAAGGCCGAACACGACTCCGGGAGCCTTCTGGGTGATCAGGGCTCGCGCTCGGGCGCGCGAGTCGACCGTAGCCTCCGTGGTGACATCGCCCGTGCCGACGTCCTCGGCCAGCGCCCGAGCGACGACGTCTTCGATCACGTTCGCTCCGCCAGGACCCGGATCGTCGCGAAGGTCGGGTCCGCCGCTCCATGCAGCCGCGCCCCCGCGGCCGTGAGCTCGCGCAGATAGGCGACCACCTCGGGGGCGACGCGCTCGCCGGGGAGGAGCGATGGCACTCCGGGCGGGTAGCCGGCGATCGCCTCGCAGGAGATGCGCCCGATCGCCTCCTCCACGGGGACCGCCTCGCTGGCGCCGAGGAAGGCCTCGCGCGGCGGCACCGCGGTCCCGTGCTCGATCGCGGCTGGCGGCAGGAGCACGGCGTGGGCCTCGCCGGGGCGCGAGATGCGTCGCGCCGTCTCGGCGAAGTCGTGCGCGAAGCGCTCGAGGGTCTCGGGGTCGGACCCGAGTCCGAGGACGAGGACCATGGTCGCGTGGGTCGCCAGCTCGACGTGGATGTCGTAGCGGGCGCGCAGGGCGGCGGCAACCTCGTAGCCGGTGCAGCCGGTCCCGCGGACATCGATGACGATGCGCAGCGGGTCCCAGCCCGCCACGCCGGGCCGGCCGACGAGCTCCGCGCCCACGACCGCGCACCCGTTTACCGAGTCGATCGCCGCGCGGGCTTGGGCAGAGGCGGCGATGCTGCGGTCGAGCAGCGCCTCGCCATGGACGGCGAGCTGGCGCCGGGCGGCGTCGAGTGAGGCTAGGAGCAGCGAGCTCGGGCTCGTCGAGCGCACGAGCCTGACCGCGCGGGCGACCGCGCCCGCGTCGACAAGGCCGCCGCCCGCGACATGGAGCATGGCCGACTGCGTGAGGCTGCCGACGATCTTGTGGGTCGAAGCGAGGACGGCGTCGGCGCCGAGGCTCAGGGGATTCTCGGGCAGGGCGGGGTGAAAGCCGAAGTGCGCGCCCCAGGCCCCGTCGACGACGAGCGCCGCCCCAGCACCGTGGGCGACGCGAGCGCACCCCTCGACATCGGCGGCCATCCCGTAATAGGTGGGCGAGACGACGAACGCCGCGCTCGCGCCGGGGGTCTGGGCGAGCGCGCGCTCGAGCACCTCAGGCGTGACCCCGTGGGCCATCCCGAGCTCTGAGTCGTACTCGGGCGCGACGAAGCCGACGGCGCCCCCGCTGAGGACGAGGCCGTCGATCAGGCTCGCGTGGCTGTTGCGCTGGAGGACGACAGACGCGCCGGGTGGCGCGAGCGCAAGGCAGAGCGCGTGGTTGCCCTGGGTCGCACCGTTGGTGAGAAACCACGTCCTGCCCGCGCCGTAGGCCTCGGCGGCGAGGCGCTCGGCGCGCTCATACGGGGTCGGGGAGGGGCCCAGATCGATCCCGCGGATGTCCTGCGGGATGTCGAGGAGGAGCGCGCGGGCCCCGAGCGCGGCGCGCAGCCCGGGATCGGCTCCGACTCCACCCTTATGTCCCGGGATGTGGAAGCGCGTCGAGCCGCGGAAGCCGTACGCGCTCACCGCGTCGAGATAGGGCGCTACCGGCTGCTCGGGCTCGTCCTCCGCCTCAGGCCGAGCAGGCGGCTCGGTCACCGGGCGGCCTTGAGCAGGTATGCGCGCACGAACCCGTCGAGGTCGCCGGCGAGCACCCGGTTGGCGTCTCCCATCTCGTAGTCGGTGCGGTGGTCCTTGACCATCGTGTAGGGATGGAGCACGTAGGAGCGGATCTGGGAGCCGAAGTTGACGTCCTGGGCCTCCCCTTTCTCGCGGGCGATCTCCTCGCGGCGCTTGCGCTCCTCGAGCTCGATCAGGCGCGAGCGGAGCATCGCCATCGCCGTCGCCTTGTTCGAGGACTGCGAGCGCTCGTTCTGGCACTGGACGACGATCCCCGTAGGCCGGTGCGTGATGCGGACGGCCGAGTCGGTCTTGTTGACGTGCTGGCCGCCGGCGCCGCTGGCGCGGTAGGTGTCGATCTGCACGTCGTCGTCGTCGATCTCGACGTCGCCGGTTCCCGCGACCACGGGCGAGACCTCGACCCCGGCGAAGCTCGTCTGCCGGCGGCTGGCGGAGTCGAACGGCGACAGGCGCACGAGTCGGTGGACGCCCTTCTCGGCGCCGTAGAGCCCGTAGGCGTTCTCGCCCTTGACGCGGAAGGTGGCCGACTTGATGCCCGCCTCCTCGCCGGGTGAGAGCTCGAGCAGCTCGACCTGGAAGCCTCGCTTCTCCGCCCAGCGCATCTCCATGCGCAGGACCATGTCGGCCCAGTCCTGGGCGTCAGTCCCGCCCGCCCCGGCGTTGACGGTGACGAGCGCGTCACCGGCGTCGTAGCGCCCGGAGAACAGTCGCTCCTCCTCGAGCGCGCCGAGACGCTCCTCCACCGCCGCAACCTGCTCCTCGAGCTCGGAGGCGATCTCGGGATCCTCCTCGGCGAGCTCGGCGAGCGGCTCGAGATCCTCGACGTCGCGCGCCAGTGCGCGGTAGGTCTCGAGCTTGCGCGTGGTCCGCGCGTGCTCGGCGCTCACCCTGGCCGCCCGCTCCTGGTCATCCCAGAAGCCCAGGGCCCCCATCTCGGCTTCGAGCGCGCTCGCGCGCTCGCTCAGCGCGGCTGGGTCAAAGATAGTCCGCGAGCAGGTTCAGCTGGTCGCGGATCGCCGCGAGGCGCTGGGAAAGCGGCTCTGAAGGGGCGGTAGCCATCTGCCTCAACCCTAGCAGCGTGCCGGGGAGCGGCAATCAGCGCCGCCGCCGGGCCGCCTGCCGCGAAGCCTGCCGAGCTTCGTGGCGATTCCGCCGGCTCCGGAAGTTCGCGAGATCCTGCTCGACGCGCTCGAAATCGGGCGCGGGACCGTAGAGGCGCCAGCCGCTGCGCATCAGCGGAAGCAGCACCACGAGCGCGATCCAGATCGGCCAGAACATGCCGTTCGCGCCCGCGGCCAGCCACACAACCGTGCACAGCACGAACAGGGTCACCCCGCCGCCTGCCTCCTGCAGGAGCTGGGCGCGCAGCTCCGCCCGGCGCTCGGCGAGCTGAGCCTTGCGCTGGGCTGGGGAGAGCGGAAGGCTCGGCAGATCCTGCCGGATGGCAGTGAGCTCGCTCTGGGTCTGGGCGCGAACCGCGGCCTGCACCCGCCCGTCGAGCTCGTCCTCGGCCAGCCGCCCCGCCGCGAAGTGCTCACGAATATCCTGAACGGCGCGGTCACGGTCCTGGTCGGAGACGCGCAGATCCGGAGCGTCGCTCACGCGCTAGGCACCGTGACACTTCTTGAACTTCTTGCCCGACCCGCACCAGCAGGGGTCGTTGCGCCCGATCTGCTCGGCCTCGTCGACGCGGCGCTGCTCGACGGGCGGCGGCAGCATCGGCTGATCCTCTTCGGCGACGCCGGCCTGCGCCGCGGCCGCGGCCATCGCAACCGCGCCCTGGGGCTGCATGCCGCCGCCGGAGTACCTCACGTTCCGGCCTCCGGTGGCAGAGCTCGAGGCCGGGCTCGGGCGCACCGATGGGGCGGGCGGCGGCGGCACATCGCCGTTTTCGGTCGCGAAGGTGAACTCGACGTGGAAGAGGTTGCGGGCGTAGTCGTTCCAGACGCCGTTCATGAGGTCGTGGAAGAGCGTGAATGCCTCGTTCTTGTAAGCGACAAGCGGCTCGATCTGGGCGAACCCGCGCAGGTGGATGCCCTCGCGCAGGTAGTCCATGTCGTACAGGTGCTCGCGCCAGCGCATGTCGATGATCTGCATGAGAACGTTGCGCTCTAGATAGCGCATGAGCTCGGGTCCGAGCTCCTGCTCGCGGCGGTCGTAGTGCGCGAGAACCTCCTCTTGGAGCTGCTCGGTGAGCTCGGTGCGGTCGAGCTGGCTGGTGTCGAAGGACTCGATCCCGCTGTGAACGGGGAGGATCTCCTCGACCCGGCGCACGAGGCCGTCGAGGTCCCATTCCTCGACGAAGTCGCTCGCTGTGTACTCCTCGACGAGCCGTTCGATCACGTTGCCGATCTCCTCGCGGGAGGCTTCGCTCATGTCCCGGCCTTCGAGCACCTCGTCGCGATAGTGGTAGATCACGTCGCGCTGCTGGTTGAGGACGTCGTCGTACTCGAGCGTGTGCTTGCGCTGGAGGAAGTGCTGCTCCTCGACCTTGCGCTGCGCCTTCTCGATCTGCTTGGAGAGCATCCCGGCCTCGATCGGCTCCTCGTTGCCCTGCTCGTCGACGGTGCCGAGCTTGTCGAGGATCTTGTAGATCCGCTCGCCGGCGAAGAGGCGGACGAGGTCGTCCTGGGCCGAGAGGAAGAAGCGCGACTCGCCCGGGTCTCCCTGGCGACCGGAGCGTCCGCGCAGCTGGTTGTCGATCCGTCGCGACTCGTGGCGCTCGGTGCCGAGGATGAACAATCCGCCGGCGTCGAGGATGGTCCCCCGAGCTTCCTCGACGCGCCGCTCGACCTCGGGCAGGATCTTCGCGAAATGCTCTGCGTAGTCGGGGTCGTCCGGCCTCAGCCCGAGCTTGGCCACCTCAAGTTGCGCGAGATGCTCGGCGTTGCCGCCGAGCTTGATGTCGACGCCGCGGCCGGCCATGTTGGTGGCGATGGTGACCGCGCCCGGCGCGCCCGCCTCGGCGATCGTCTCGCCCTCGCGCTCGGCATTCTCGGGCTTGGCATTGAGCACCGAGTGCTTGATCCCCCTGCGCTTCAGGCGCTCGGAGATCTCTTCTGACACCTCGACCGAGATCGTGCCCACGAGTACGGGCTGCTCCGCGGCGTTGCGCGTCTCGATCTCCTTGACCACGGCCGCCCACTTGCCGTCCTTGGTCTTGTAGACCTGATCGTTGCGGTCGTCGCGGACCATCGGGCGGTTGGTCGGAATCTGGACGACCGGGAGCTCGTAGATCTTCATGAACTCGGTCGCCTCGGTGAGCGCCGTTCCCGTCATGCCCGCGAGCTTGTCGTACATGCGGAAGTAGTTCTGGAGGGTGATCGTCGCCAGCGTCTGGTTCTCCTCCTGGACGCGCACCCCCTCCTTGGCCTCAACGGCCTGGTGGAGCCCCTCGGACCAGCGGCGACCGTCGAGGATGCGGCCGGTGAACTCGTCGATGATCTTCACCTCGCCGTCGATCACCGCGTAGTCGACGTCGCGCTTGAACAGCGACTCGGCCTTGAGCGACTGGATCAGGTGGTTGACCAGGTGGCCGTTCTCGGCGCGGTAGAGATGGTCGATGCCCAGGAAGCGCTCGGCCTTGGCGACGCCGCGCTCGGTCACCGCGACCGTCTTGTGCTTCTCCTCGAACTCGTAGTCGAAGTCGGCGATGAACTCCTTCTTCATCCGGGGGTCCATCCCGTCGGGCGTCTTCCCCGGCTCGAGCTTGGGAGCGAGGCGGGCGAACTTGGCGTAGAGGTCGGCGGCCTGCTCGGGGGCGCCGGAGATGATCAGCGGGGTCCGGGCCTCATCGATGAGGATGTTGTCGACCTCGTCGACAACGGCGAAGGCGTGGTAGGGCGACTGGCCCTCCTCGGGCTTGGGACGACCTCCGTGCTGGACCTTCTCCTCCAGCGAGGTCGCCATGTTGTCGCGCAGGTAATCGAAGCCGAACTCCGAGTTCGTCCCGTAGGTGACGTCGGCGGCGTAGGCCGCGCGCTTCTCCTCGTAGGGCTGCATGTTCTGGAGGATGCCCACGGTCACGCCGAGCGCGTCGTAGATCGGCTTCATCCACATCGCGTCGCGGCGGGCGAGGTAGTCGTTGACGGTGACCACGTGCACGCCGCGGCCGCCGAGCGAGTTGAGCACGACCGCGAGGGTGGCCGTTAACGTTTTTCCCTCGCCGGTCTTCATCTCGGCGATCGACCCGTCGTGGAGCACCATGCCGCCGATGAGCTGGACGTCGAAGTGGCGCATCCCCATCGTGCGCTTGCCGGCCTCGCGCACGAGCGAGAAGCACTCGTAGAGCAGCTCTTCGAGCTTCTCGCCGCCCCGCGCGCGCTCGCGCAGTTCGTCGGCCGCCTCGCGCAACTCCTCGTCCGTGTAGTGCTCTACCTCGGCCTCGTAGGAGTTGATCCGGCCAACTCGTTGCTCGTAGGACTTGAACTTCTTCGCTTCGCCCATGCGAAGCGCGCGGTCCAGAAAGGACATGGAATTAGGGTAGCAGCGGGTCGATCACCACCGGCGTTATCGGCGCCCCGCGGTCCGGGCTTACGGTCGTCGCGCAAGCCCCCCACCCCCTGCGAACGCGCACTACCGGCGCTACGCCGCCGGTGAGACGTCCCCTGGGAGCGGCGGCTTGCTCACGGCACGCGCCTCGCGCCGCTTACGGCGTTTGTCGCGGTGGCGCTTGACCTGGACCGAGAGCTCGTCGGCGCACAGATTGATCGAGTGGACGAGGTCGGGCGAGGCGTCGCGAGATCTGAGGGTGACGCCCTTGAGGTGCAGCGTCGCCTCGGCGACCTGGGAATCGGCGATGGCTGGGTTCCTTTCCTCGAACACCTCGACCTCGAGCTCCGCGAGCTCGGATACCTGCCGCGAGACCTTCCGGAAGCGTTTGATCACATGCTCCCTCAGGTCGTCGGAGACGGGCAGATTTCGGCCCTTGACCTCGATGCGCATGACCTACCCCCTTCAACAAGTGGGTGTTAACGAGTCCTGGTTAGCGTAGACCTAGCGGGGAGGTTTGTCGATTGCCAGAATGGCTAGGTGGCTCCGAAGATCGTGTGGCCGTTCGAGCCGACCGTGCTGGTCGGGGTGGCCGCCTTCGCCACGATCTACGTGAAGGGCTGGCGCCGCGCCCGCCGGCCGGGTAAGCCGCACCCGCCGGGCTACGGACGGCTGACGCTGTACCTGCTCGGCCTGCTCGTCATCTGCGCGGCCCTCGCGTCGCCGATCGACCCGCTCGCCGATGGCCTCCTGGTGATGCACATGCTCCAGCACGTGCTTCTCCTCGACATCGCGCCCATCCTCCTCATCCTCGGGCTGACCAAGGGCATCCTGCGCCCGATCACCCGGCGCATCCGGACGGTCGAGCAGCGAGCCGGATACCTCGCCCACCCCGCCTTTGCCGTCGCCCTCTACGCCGGGTCGATGTGGCTCTGGCACATCCCCGCCATGTACGACCTCGCGCTGCGTCATTCTGAGATCCACTTCCTCGAGCACCTGACGTTCATGCTCGCCGGCTCGCTCTACTGGTGGTACCTCATCTCCCCCATCCGAAGCCGGATGCGACGCGGCGGCGCGGGGCCGATCACCTACATGGTGAGCACCAAGCTCATGGTCGGCGTGCTCGGGGTCGTACTGGCGTTCGCCCCGAGCGCCTTTTACTCCTTCTACGAGCACCAGCCGCGCTACTGGGGCTTGAGCGCCGCCGAGGATCAGTCGCTGGCCGGGCTGTTGATGGCGCTCGAGCAGTCGATCGTCATGGGCATCGCCCTCGTGGCCCTGTTCTTCCAGATGATCAGCGAGTCCGAGCGCCAGTCGCAGCGGGCGGAACGGCTCGAGCTGGCCGGACTGCCGTGACCCGCGGGATTTGGCTCTGCCAAATGCCGCAATGGTTGCGACATCGGCATGGATGCCGATGTCACAACCACGATTCCCGGTAGTCCGCCTGCTCGGGCGTCGGCTCGTCGATCTTCACGCCGAGGGCGGCGAGCTTGAGCCGGCCGACCTCGTCGTCGATCGCCGGCGGGACCGGGTGCACCCCCGGCCCTAGCTCGGCGTGGTGGCGCACCAGCTCCACGATGCACAGCGCCTGGAGCGCGAAGGAGACGTCCATGACCGCCGCTGGATGTCCCTCGGCGGCAGCGAGGTTGACCACGCGTCCGCGCGCGAGCAGGTTCAGCCGCCGCCCTGGGAGGTCGTACTGCTCGACCAGCGGCCGCACCTCGCGAACCCCGCCGGTGGCGCGCTCGCGGAGCTCGTCGAGGTCGATCTCAACGTCGAAGTGCCCCGCGTTGGCGAGCACGGCGCCGTCCTTCATGCGCTCGAAGTGCTCGCCGCGGAGGACGCGGCGAGAACCGGTGACGGTGACGAAGATATCGCCGCGCTCGGCCGCCTCGAGCGCGGGCATCACCTCGTAGCCGGCCATCCGCGCCTCGAGCGCGCGCAACGGGTCGATCTCGCACACGATCACCGCCGCGCCGGCGCCGCGCGCGCGCTCGGCGACCCCCAGGCCCGCCCACCCGTAGCCGATCACCACCAGCGTGTGCCCGGCGAGGAGCACGTTGCTCGCCCGCACGATCCCGTCGAGCGCCGACTGGCCGGTGCCGTGGCGGTCGTTGAGCGCCCGCTCGGTGCGGGCCTCGTTGACCGCGAGGACCGGACAGGCAAGCTCGCCGGCGTCCTGGAGGCGGCGCAGGCGCACCAGGCCCGTCGTCGTCTCCTCGGTCCCGCCGATGAGCGCGCTCAGCGCCTCGCCGCCGGTGGCGTGGGCGGTGACGAGCAGGTCGGCGCCGTCGTCAACGGTGATCTGGGGTGTCTCTGCGAGCAGAGCGTGCACATGCTCGACGTAGGCGTCGAGATCCTCGCCGCGGACCGCCCTGACCTCGATGCCGTGGTCGAGAACGAGCGCCGCCGCGACATCATCCTGCGTGGAGAGCGGGTTCGCCGAGCACAGGGCGACGCGCGCGCCGCCCGCTTGGAGTGAACGGACGAGGTTCGCGGTCTCGGCGGTGACGTGCAGGCACGCGGCGACCCGGATCCCGTCGAGCGGGCGCTCGCGCGCGAAGCGCTCCCGGATCTGGCGCAGCACCGGCATCTGGGCGTCCGCCCACTCGATCCGCGCCTCGCCCGCCGGGGCGAGCGCGATATCTGCCAGATCGTGCTCGGGCACGTCCCGTCCGTGTTGCCTTGCGGGCCCCGGCGTGCCGGTGTGGGCGCGCCGGAGGATCCGCGGGCCATCTAGTAGCGGTAGTGGTCCGACTTGTAGGGGCCTTCGAGCGGGACGCCGAGGTACTCGGCCTGCTCAGGCGTGAGCTGGGTGAGCCTGGCCCCGAGCGCGTCCAGGTGCAGGCGGGCGACCTTCTCGTCGAGGTGCTTGGGGAGGGTATACACGCGCTTCTCGTAGATCTCGGTGTGCCCGAAGAGCTCGATCTGCGCGATCACCTGGTTGGTGAACGAGTTCGACATCACGAAGCTCGGGTGACCGGTCGCGTTGCCAAGGTTCAGCAACCTGCCCTCCGAGAGGACGATGATCGTGTGGCCGTCGGAGAACACCCACTCGTCGACTTGGGGCTTGATGTTGATGCGCTCGATGCCGTCGAGCTTGGCCAGCCCGGCCATGTCGATCTCGTTGTCGAAGTGGCCGATGTTCCCGACGATCGCCTGGTGCTTCATCCGCGCCATCTGCTCCGCGGTGATCACGTCCTTGTTCCCCGTCGCGGTGATGAAGATGTCGGCCGTGCCGAGCACGTCCTCGAGCGTCGCCACCTGGTAGCCGTCCATCGCCGCCTGGAGCGCGCAGATCGGGTCGACCTCGGTGATGATCACGCGCGCGCCCTGGCCGCGAAGCGATTCGGCGCAGCCCTTGCCGACGTCGCCGTAGCCGCACACAACGGCGACCTTGCCACCGATGAGCACGTCGGTCGCGCGGTTGATGCCATCGATCAGCGAGTGGCGGCAGCCGTACTTGTTGTCGAACTTCGACTTCGTCACCGCGTCGTTGACGTTAATGGCGGGGAAGAGCAGGTGGCCCTGCTCGGCGAACTGGTACAGGCGGTGCACGCCCGTCGTCGTCTCCTCGGTCACGCCCTTGATCTGCGAGGCGATCTTCGTCCAGCGCTCGGGGTCTTCGGCGAGCGAGCGCTGCAGCGTCGCGAGGACGATCTGGAGCTCCTCAGAGTCGGCACTGGCGGGATCGGGTACCGCGCCGGCACGCTCGTACTCGACGCCCTTGTGCACGAGCAGGGTGGCATCGCCGCCGTCGTCGAGGATCATGTTCAGACCGTCGCCCTCCGGCCACAGGAGCGCCTGCTCGGCGCACCACCAGTACTCCTCGAGCGTCTCCCCCTTCCACGCGTACACCGGCACGCCGCGGGGATCCTCGGGCGTCCCCTCGGGCCCAACCACCACCGCAGCTGCCGCATGATCCTGCGTGGAGAAGATGTTGCAGCTCGCCCACCTGACCTCAGCGCCGAGCGCGACCAGCGTCTCGATGAGAACGGCGGTCTGGATCGTCATGTGCAGCGAGCCGGTGATGCGCGCTCCCTTGAGCGGCTGGCGCTCGGCGTACTCCGCCCGCGTCGACATCAGCCCGGGCATCTCGTGCTCGGCGAGCTGAATCTCCTTGCGGCCGAAGGCGGCCAGCGTGAGATCGGCCACCTTGAAGTCGGTCGTGATTCCTTCGACAGTCGTGCTCATTGCCTCTCCATCAGTTCGAGTTCGTTGGAGCGCCGGCCCGCGGCAGCGAGCAGCCTCTCGTGCTTGTCCTGCTCGAAGCGCAGCCAGTCGTCCGCGCTCACGTCCTCCGGCTTTCGCGCCGGTGCCGAGAGCCATTCCTGCACGGCGGCACGGAGATCCTCGCCGTCTGCCAACCGAGCGGCGAAGGCCACGTCGGACAGGGCGAGATCGAACTGCTCGAGCAGTTCGGCGAGCGTGCGGAGCCGCTGGAGCTCAGCGGGGCCGTAGAGCCGGTAGCCGGACTGGGACCGGGCCGGGGTCACGAGGCCCGACGCCTCGATGTAGCGAAGCATTCGCGGAGACCATCCGGTCGTCTCGGCGGCCTCGTGGATCGTCAGCGCCTGCATCGAGGCCCAACCTTACCACGTCAGTGTCAAGGTTTGGAGGGAGAACGGTTCGTCTAGCCCGTGACGCCGCTAACCGCGCGCGAGCTCGCCCTTGAGTCTGTCCATGACATCGATCGGGGTGGGGTCAACGCCGCGCAGCACGGCCATGTAGATCGACACGACGTCCCCGAGGAGGACGAGCGAGATAAGGCGCTCGGTCTGGTGCTCGCCACGGCTCTCGACGCGATAGGTCGCCGCCGCGTGCGCGGCGATCAGGCCGCGCGTTAGCTCGATCCGCTGCTGGATCCGCGGGTGCAGGTCGGAATCGGCCAGGAACACGGCGCTGAAGCGGCCGAGCTCTCCCGCTCCCTCCCAGCCGACTATCTCGTTGTGGTCGAGCTCGGGGAGCTCGTGGGAGAAGGCCGGCTGCTTGACGTTCTCGTTGATCTGCGTCTTCCAGCGGTAGGCGATGGGCGACGTCAGCCCCGACCCGGCGATCTGCGGAATCGTCCCGTGGAGCCCGTGGGCGAGCGACTTCGACAGGCTGTCCTCGGGCCCGTCGGGCCCCCACTCGGCGACGAGCTGCTCGGCGTGCGCGGCGGCGACGTCGATTTCGAGGTGGACCCGCGGCGCCACGCCGCACACCCCGGCGACCTCGAGGGCGACGACGAGCAGATACGCCACCGCGACCCGCGGCTGGAAGGCGCCGGGGAGCGGGATCACGGGCACGCCGTCGGCGCGCGCCGCGTCAGCGAGCTTGCCGCCGGTGGTGGCGACGATGCGGCGCGCACCGAGCGCGCCGGCCGCCTCGAAGGCGGCCAGCGTCTCCTCGGTGTTGCCCGAATAGCTCACGCACAGCACGGTCGTGTCGGGCGTCGTCCACGGCGGCAGGCCGTAGTCGCGCGCGAGGACGATCGGCCGCGAGCACCGGTCGCCCAGCGCCGCCCGGGCAAGCGCACCGCCGATCACCGACCCTCCCATGCCGGCGATGACCAAGCCGCCGGGAGAATCATGGGCCTGGAGGCCGGCCGCTTCGACCCGCCACAGGGCGTCACGCAGCTGCTCGGGCATGGCGAGGACGTCATCGAGCATGCGCGAAACGTCGATCCGCGCGATCGCCTCCCGCGTCAGCTCCCGCGTCGCGGTCAAAACCAGATCGCTCGTGAGGGCAGCCGCACCCCGGGGAAGATACGCGCACCGAAGGCGAGGGCGTTCTCCGACCCGATGCTCACCCCGTCGCCGAGCATGACGCCACCCTCGATGTGGCAGTCCTCGCCGATGGTGACGCCGGCACCGATGATCGACGAGCTGATCCGCGTGCGGGCACCAACGCGCGAGCCGCTGAGCACGACCGACGTCTCGATGCGAGCCCCCTCGCCGACCTCGACGTCGGCGCCGAGCACGGTCCGACCACCGACGATCGCCCCCGCGGCGATCCGGCAGCCCGAGCCCACGAGCGCGGGGGGGACGACGCGGCCGTGGATCGCTGCGCCCTCGGCGAGGGCGAGCTCAGCTTCGGCCAGTCGCCTGCCCGTATTGGTGCTCACGATCCCCTCGAGGATGTCGAACGTCCCTTGCAGGTATCGCTCGGGCGTCCCGATGTCGAGCCAGTAGCCGTCGGACTCGTAGCCGTAGAGGCCCTGGCCGACGAGCGCCGGAAACACCTCACGCTCGATCGAGACGTTGGTACCCGCGGGCGGCATCCCGTCGAGCACCGTGCGCTCGAGGATGTAGGCCCCGGCGTTGATGAGGTTGGTGTCCAGCTCGGTCACGCTCGGCTTCTCGAGGAACTCGGTGACCGAGTGATCGCCGGCGCGCCGCACGAGCCCGTACGCCGAGGGGTCCTCGACGGCGATCAGCGCGAGCGTCGCTCGGGCCCCGGTTTGCTCGTGCTGGTCGAGCTGCGCGGTCAGGTCCATGTCGGTGAGCACGTCGCCGTTGAGCATGAAGAAGCGCTCGTCGAGGAGGGCCTCGGCGAACTTCAGCGCCCCGCCGGTGCCCAGCGGCTCGGGCTCCTCGACATAGCGCAGGCGCACGCCGAGCTCGGCACCGTCCCCGAGCACGGCGCGGACGCCGTCGGCCATGAAGCCGCACGAGAGGACCACGTCGTCGACCCCGTGGCCCCGCAGCCATTCGATCATGTAGCCGATGAACGGCCGGCCGACCAGGGGGATCACCGGCTTCGGGGTGGTCGAGGTCAGCGGGCGTAGTCGCGTGCCCTCGCCACCGGCGAGGATCAGCGCCTGCAATTCATCTCCCGATCCCCTCGTAGGTCAGACCCGCTTCCTCGACGCTCGCGCGATCGAAGAAATTGCGTCCGTCGACCACCACGTTCCCGCGCATCCGCTCGGCCACCTCGGCGAAGTCGAGCTCGCCAAATACGGGCCACTCGGTGACGAGCACTACCGCGTCGGCGCCGTCGATCGCCTCGACCGGCGACGCGGCGAAGTCGACGCCCAGCATCAGCGTCCTCGCCTCGTCAGCGGCGACCGGGTCATAGGCCTGCACCCGCGCCCCATCGGCCTGGAGCCGCGCCGCGAGCACGAGCGAAGACGCCTCGCGCATGTCGTCGGTCTCGGGCTTGAAGGCCACCCCTAGGAGCGCCACCGTAGTCCCCACCAGCGAGCCGAGATGCTTCTGCAGCTTTGACATCACCCGCCGCTTCTGCAGCTCGTTGACTTCGATCACCGCAGTCAAGAGCTGGAAGTGGTAGCCGGAGTTGCCGGCAAGCTGCTTGAGGGCGGAGACATCCTTAGGAAAGCAATTAGATGCAATTAGTGAGGTTTGTGCGACCACGGTGTGCGAGTACGGAACCTCGAGTGAGTACACGGGCCCGGCGTACGGTCGCCGCTCAGTCGAGGCGACCCGGACCCACACGGGGCCGTCACCGAAACGGCGGTATCCCGTGGGCGCGATGCGCTTGCGCTGAAGGGCGATCGAGGCCAGGACCCCGGGCCGGTTCCGTTCGGGCACGAGCTGGATCGCCCGCTCGACCTGGTCGGCGTCGGCGATTCGGATCCAGTGCGTGTCCATGGTCGACTTTGCCCGCCGACCGATCCTCCGCGAGGCGACGATGCCGACGCTCGCGAGCAGGCGCGTGACGCCGTCCGCGAGCTCGTCGCTGATCGTCCCGAGCTCGATGATCACGCTCGGCCCACCGTTGACCAGCGACCACGAGCCGTCGCCTTCGAACAGGCCGGAGAGGAGCGCCCATTTGTCCGTCGATGGGCGATCCCAGATCAGGTCGGGGAGGCGCTGCTGGTAGCTCGTGGGTCCGAGGCCGAGAACCTGGGTCCACCAGGCGGCGAGGATACGGGATCGGACGTCCACGAGCGACGATGTGGGTGTGTCGCGGACCCTGGCCTCGACGTTGTGGCGAAGCCAATACGCCATGACGTCGTCGACGAGATGCTGCTCGCGGGTCGGATCGAACGTCCACATGATGGCGCAGCCGTCGGTTCTCCTGGACCCCACGGCGACATACAGCCCCACCACCCGCCAGAAATCTCGATCGAGCGAGATCACGCTTCGGGGGTGGGTGCCGCTCGGGATCACGGAGCCTGGTCGAGAAACGCAACTCACAGGCACGTTTCTCGACCAGGTCCCAGTGTCGCGCTCGCCAGCGCCGCGAATGCCACGTCGAACGGCCTGCTCGGCCTCCTCGGGCCGCAGCGTGCCGCGCACGATCAGCCGCTCAGGCGAGATCTCGGCCGCCTCCACGGCACACAGAAGCGACGCGGTGCCCGTCGCCTCCCACTCTCGGCCGCCC
Source organism: Actinomycetota bacterium (assembly GCA_030948875.1). GTDB lineage: Bacteria > Actinomycetota > Thermoleophilia > Solirubrobacterales > Solirubrobacteraceae > Palsa-465. The sequence goes on along the minus strand of JALYZL010000654.1, from coordinate 992 downwards.
CCCATGGCGATGGGCAGCCAGTCGGCGCTCGTGAGCTCAGCCGCCAGCTTGCGCTCCGGCTCGGAGCCGAGGCCGTCGCTCGCGAGCCAGGGATGATCGGGGGTGCAGCTGACACGGCGCCCCGTCTTGGCGCGGACCTCGACGATGTCGCCGTGGTACTCGCGACGGGTGACGCAGAGGACGGACAGGAAGATCGGCTCCTCCTGGCCTGGAACCCAGCTCAGAACCTTGACCTCGTCGGGCTCGATGACGCCGTCGACCTGCTCGTACTCGCTCTCCAGCCGCCGCCATAGCTGCTCGAAGCTCATCAGTGTCGTGCGTCCGCGATGGCGCACGAGCACGGTCTCCTCGGGGACGAAGCACGAGCCCCCGTAGCCAATCCCCGGCCTGAGGAAATGCGAGCCGATGCGGCGGTCGAGGCCCATGCCGCGTGCCACTTCGAGGACGTCGGCGCCGGTCTCCTCGCAGACGTTGGCGATCTCGTTGATGAAGCTGATCTTGGTGGCCAGGAAGGCGTTGGCCGCAAGCTTGACCATTTCGGCCGAGGCGATGTCGGTGCGTACGAGCGGCGCCTGGAGCGGTGAGTAGACCTCGACGACGGCGTCGCCGGCCCAGTCGCCGTCATCGCCGACGACCACGCGGTCGGGGTGCAGGAAGTCCTCGAGCGCCGACCCCTCCTTGAGGAACTCGGGGCACGAGACGTAGGCGAATCCTGACTTGCCCTGCTCCGCGAACATGCGCTTGATCGAGGTGCCCGTTCCTACGGGCACCGTCGACTTCATGACCAGCGCGTGGTGGTCCGAGGCGGGCATGGCCGCCACCACGGCGTTGACGGCGGAGAGATCGGCGTCACCCGAGTATGTCGGGGGCGTGCCCACGGCGACGAAGAGGAGCCGAGCGTGCTCGAGCGCCGGGGCGAGCTCGGTCGAGAAGTGGAGCCGGTCGCGGTGGCGGGCGATCGAGTCCGCGAGCCCGGGCTCGTAGATGGGGAT
>JALYZL010000642.1 GCA_030948875.1 Actinomycetota bacterium | reverse complement strand
GCGCCAGCTCGAGGGCCTCGGCGGACCGGCGCTGCGCCGCGTCGATCGCGGCCAGGGAGGTGGCGCGAGGATCGGGAGACTCCCGGCCGGCGTGCGCCTTGACGGCAGCGGCAAGCCGGTGGCGAGGCAGTCGTCGCGCACAGGCGAGCGGCGCCCTTGGCAGCTCGGGCACTGAGCGCTGGGAGCGCTGGCGCGGGGGCGCTAGCGCGGCAGCCGCGGGGCGATCAGGCGGTGGACCTTGAGGCTCAGGCCGAGGCGCTCGCGATCCTCGCACAGCGTCGGATCGAGGCCCGTGAGATCTCGGATCCGCTCGAGGCGGTAAGCAATGGTGTGGCGGTGGGCGAAGACGGCGGCGGCGGTGGCGCTCATATTGCAGTTCTCGTTGAAGTAGGCCTGGAGCGTGCGCACCAGCTCGGTGCTGTACTGGTCGTCGTAGCGGACGAGCGGCGCCACCGTGGCTTCGTAGAAAGCCCTCATCTCCTCGGGGTGGGAGGCGAGCACCCGGAACAGGAGCTTGTAGGTGTCACCGCCGATCTCGTCGGCGATCGGCACCTCGGACTGGCGCAGGACGTCGAGCACGAGCTCCGCCTCCTGGGCCGCGCGTCCGAGCTCGGCGGGGTCTGAGTAGAACCCCGAGAGCCCGACGATCCCGAGACGCCGGAGCCGTGTCGCGAGTCGCCGGGCTGAGGCGAGCGTCGCCGCCGGGGCCCCCGCGGCGCCCGTGGCCGGGAGCAGCGCGTAGATGCGCGCCGGCCCGTCCCCCGCGGGGTCGAGGGGCTGGGCCAGGGCTCCCGGGTGCTCCTCGGCGATCGTCGCGAGGACGAGCTGGGGCCGGTCGCGGGCGAGCTCCGCGCCGAGCACCACCGCGCCCCGGGAGAGATCGCATCCGAGCCGCGCGGCGCGGCGGAGGATCTCGGCGCGGTCGAGATCCTCGCCCGAGCACAGCCACTCGACGAAGGAGGCGCGCAGGTTGTGCTCGACGGCATCCTTGGCCTCCTCGATCGCGAGCTTGGTCATCGTCGCGGTGGCGGCGAGGTGAAGGAACTCGGTCGCTTCGGGGCGGGGCACGGCGCCCGTGCGCAGCAGCGCGACGACGCCCACCGTCTCATCGCCCAAGCGGATCGGGACCTCGGTGACGAGGTCGGCCGGGACCATGGCCGGGCGGCCCCGACCGCGCTCGGCGACCCAGCGGCTGAGGGCGCCGTGCTCCTGCTCCTCGCGCGGAGCGATCGCCGTACCGAGCGCCGGCACGGCAATCGCCACCGCGCCGCCTGCCCCCGCGGCGGCCAGCTCCGCCACCCGGGGCAGGCCATCCCCGCGCACCACCGCCTCGGTCATCGCCTGGTGGGCTTCTCTCAGCCTCGCGACGAGGGCCCACGCGGCTTCGGACGCATACGGGTCTGTCTCACGGCTGCTCGAAATTGACATTCAGCCACCTCTGCCTAGACGTGTCCCCGGGTGCAGTATTTCTGCCCGGGCGGCGGTGGTCATTGGCCCGGTGTCGAAGATCGCGGCGGGCGCGCGCGCCGATCTGTCAGAGTGTTTTCAAGGTCTTCACCTATCGTGGATGGCGTCACACGAGAAAGGTGGACTGACCCATGGCATTCCTGCGCACCGTCTCAACCCGTCGTCTCCTCGCCCTGATCGCTACGAGCGTGGCGGTCGCCGCCGGGGGCACCGCGATCGCCGTCGCCGCGACCTCGGGTGGTCCCGTGCCCAAGCAGGAGTCCCTGGCCGAGGCCGTGCACGGCGTGCTGGGCGCCCCGCCGGTGACCGGCATCACCGCTGACGTCACCTTCACCAACCAGCTCATCTCCTCCGCGGATCTTGGTCAGCTCTCGAGTCCGCTCCTCAGCACCTCGAGCGGGCGCCTGTGGCTCTCGACCGACCACCAGATGCTGAGGCTCGAGCTCCAGGGCAACAACGGCGACGCCCAGCTCGTCGTCAACGGCCAGAGCTTCTGGGTCTACGACCCGTCGTCGAACACCGTCTACCAGGGCCAGCTTCCGGCCTCCGTGACCTCTGCCCACAAGGCGCGGTCCGCGGCGGCGAGCAAGCCCGACGCGATTCCCTCGCTGGCCAAGATCCAGAGCGAGATCGCCACGCTGGGCAAGGATCTCAACCTCTCGGGGGCGGTTCCCGGCGACGTCGCGGGCCAGCCCACCTACACCGTGCGCGTGACCCCGCCCCACAGCGGCGGGCTGCTCGGGGAGGCCACGATCGCCTTCGACGCGGTCCACGGCGTGCCGCTGCAGTTCTCCGTGTACGCCACCGGCGCCACCTCGCCGGTCCTCCAGCTCACGGCGAACGACATCACCTACGGCCCGGTCGACGCCTCGGCCTTCTCGGTCCAGCAGCCGGCGGGGGCCAAGGTCGTCAACGTCACCGTCCCGAGCGGCCCGTCGAAGGGCAAGCTCGCTCACAGCCGGCGCGCGGCCTCCGTGACCGGTGCCGCAGCGGTCGCCAGCAAGGTGCACTTCGCGCTCGTCGCTCCGAAGACGCTCGTCGGCCTGCCCCAGCACACCGTGCGCCTGCTCGACTGGGGCGGAAGCCCCGCCGCGCTCGTGACCTACGGCCAGAATCTCGGCGGGATCGTCGTGATCGAGCAGGCGGCGTCTGGTGCGAATGCTTCGAGCGGCTCGAGCAGCCAGGGCGACCACCATTCGGCGCTCTCGCTCCCGACCGTCTCGATCCACGGCGTCACCGGCCAGGAGCTCGACACCGCGCTCGGCACGATGATCCGCTTCACCCGCGCGGGAGTCGCCTACACAGTGCTCGGATCGGTGCCGCCGGTGGCGGCCGAGGCCGCCGCACGCGGCCTCTAGCGGCAGTGGCGGACGATCCGCCCATCGAGGTCCGCGGCCTGGTCAAGCGATACGGCGAGATCCTGGCGGTCAACGACGTCGATCTGACCGTCGACGCGGGCGACGTGTACGGCTACCTGGGCCCCAACGGCGCCGGCAAGACGACGTCGCTGCGGATGATGCTCGGGCTCATCCGCCCCACCGCGGGCCACGTCCGCCTGTTCGGGCGCGATCCCCTGCTCGGGGCCCGCGCGCTCGACGGGGTGGCCGGGTTCGTCGAGGCCCCGCAGTTCTACCCGTACCTGTCGGGCCGGCGAAACCTCGAGCTCCTCGCCGCCTATGACGGGCACGAGGCGAGCTCGCGGATCGAGCAGGCACTCGACACCGTGGAGCTGTCGGGACGCGCGAAGGACCGGGTCGGCGGCTACTCGCACGGCATGCGCCAGCGGCTGGGAATCGCCGGCGCGCTCCTGCGCGCGCCCAAGCTCCTCCTCCTCGACGAGCCCGCGACCGGCCTGGACCCGGCGGGGATGCGCGACATGCGCGTGCTCATCCGGCGCCTGGCCGACGAAGGGATGACCGTGCTCCTGTCGAGCCACCTGCTCCCCGAGGTCGAGGAGCTATGCAACCGGGTGGCGATCGTGCGCACGGGCAAGATCGTCTACGAGGGGGCGATCGCCGACCTCAAGCGCGGTGCCGGAGCCGTGTACCGGCTCTCGACCACCGACGACGAGCGGGCCCTCGCGGTGTGCCGCGCCCAGCGCGGCCTCGGGGAGATCAGGACCGAGCACGGCTACATCTGCTTCTCGGCCGACGCGGCGGCCGCCGCCGAGCTCTCCCAGGCCCTCATCGAGGCGGGCGCCCTGATCCAGATGCTGGCGCCCGAGACGGTCACCCTCGAGGACCTGTTCTTCTCGCTCACCGAAGGGGACGGCGGCGCCCGGAGCGACGGGGCCGTACAGACCGCGGTGACGCCATGAATCCCGGTGTGGCCACCGTCTACCGCTGGGAGCTGCGCAAGCTCCGCTACCAGAAGCGCACCTACCTCGGCCTCGGGCTGGCGGTGATCGTGCCGATCATCTTCGTCGCCGCCGTCAGCTTCGGGCGCGGCGGGCCGCACGACGTGGCCTTCGGCGACTACATTGATCGCAGCGGTCTGGCGATCCCCCTCGTCATCCTCCTCTTCGGCTCGATCTGGATGTTCCCCCTGATCGCGGCGCTGGTCGCCGGCGACATCGTCGCCTCCGAGGACCACAACGGCACCCTCAAGACGATCCTCACGCGCTCGCTCGACCGCGGGCAGATCTTCACCGGCAAGGCGCTCGCCGCCACCACCTACGCGATTGTGGCGATCCTCCTCGACGGCGTCGTGTCGATCGTCGCCGGGGTGCTGAGGTCCGGCTTCAATCCGCTCCAGAGCCTCTCCGGAACCATCGTCTCGGCCCCCAAGGCGCTCGAGCTCGTGGTCGTCAGCCTGCTCGTGTACCTGATCCCGATCCTCTCGATCGTGTGCATCGGCCTGCTCCTGTCGACGGTGACCCACAACAGCGCGGCGGCGGTCGTGGGCACGCTGATGTTCTCGCTCATCATCCAGCTCGTCGCCATCCTCCCGGGGCTCACGGGTGCCCGGCCCTACCTCCTGAGCACCCAATTCAACGCTTGGCAGGGTCTCTTGCGCACGCCGACCGACTGGGCTCCGATCATCCGCGCTGCCTGGGTGTGCGCGCTCTACGGGCTGCCCGCGCTCGGAGCCGCGTACATGGTCTTCCTGCGTCGCGACGTCGCCGGTGGGTGAGCTTCGCGATCCGACGCGCGTCCTCGTCGTCGACGACGACCCGCCGCTGAGGCGGATGCTCGCGCGCACGCTGGCCGCCGAGGGGTACGCGGTCACTGTGGCGTCGGACGGCGGTGCGGCGCTGGCGGCGGTTGCGAGCGCCTCGCCGCCCGACCTCATCGTCCTCGACGTGACCATGCCGGGGCTCGACGGCCTCGCCGTATGCCGGCGCCTGCGCGCCAAGGGAGTCGCCGTTGCCGTGTTGATGCTCACCGCGCGCGACGCCGTCGCGGACCGCGTCGCCGGACTTCGGTCCGGCGCCGACGACTACCTCGTCAAGCCGTTCGCGGTGGAGGAACTGATCGCCCGGTTGCAGGCCCTCGGTCGTCGCGGCCAGGATGGATCGGCGATCCTGAGCTACGGCGACCTCACGATCGATCCGGCGGCGCGCAGCGCGATCCGCTCGGGGCGCAAGATCGAGTTGACCGGACGCGAGCTCGAGATGCTCGAGCTCCTCGTGCGCGAGCCCCGGCGTACGATCACCCGCGAGCGCGCTATCGAGGAGATCTGGGCGGGGGGAGCCGAGCCCAACGTGGTCGACCGCTACGTCACCCGCCTGCGGCGCAAGCTCGGCGCGCCGCCCCTCATCCACACCGTGCGCGGGTCGGGGTTCATGCTGCGCGGTTGAGATGCCGTCGGAGATTTCTTCTCGCCCGGCAGGCCGCGGCCCGCGCCGCCTCGCGGGGTCGCTGCGCGCGCGGCTGATCGCCGCCGCCACGGGCTCGATCGTCATCGCCGTCGCGTTGTTCGGCGCCGCGGCGGTCGTGCTCGTGGGTCGAGAGCTCCACAGCTCGCTCGACGGCGCCTTGCGCCAGCGGGCGCAGGAGGTGGCGCTGTTGAGCGTCTCGGCGCCGGCCCTGCTCACCGGGCCGGGGGCGCTGGAGAGCCCGGTGTCGGGGAGGCAGATTGTGGTCGAAGTGCTCGACGGCCACGGGCGCATCATCGCTCGCTCGCAGGCCCTCGGCGCCCAGCTCCTGCCCAATGGCCGCCTGGCCCGCGCCGCGATCAGGTCAGGGCGGACGGGATTCGCGGACATCAGCCTCGCCCGGCGTCCGTTCCGCCTCTACGCGGCTCCGATCGCCAACGTCGGCCCCGCGGCGGGAGGCGCGGTGCTCGTCGCCTCCGACGTGTCTGACATCGCCGACACGGTTAGGCGCTTGATCGTGCTGTTGGTCGTGAGCGGGCTGGCGGCCGGGGCGCTCGCTGCGGTCGCCGCGGCGGGGCTGACCCGGCGCGGGCTGCGGCCTCTGCGCGGGCTGGCCGATGCCGCCGAGGAGATCGAGCGCACGGGAGACCCCGCCCGGCGCCTGCCGGAATCGAGCGCGCGCGACGAGATCGGCGGGCTCACGGGTGTGCTCAACCGAATGCTCGGCGGACTCGAGCGCTCGCGGGCGGGCGAGCGCCGCTTCCTCGCCGACGCCTCGCACGAGCTGCGCACGCCGGTCACCACCCTGCGCGGGAACGTCGAGTATGCCGTCAGATACGGCGCCGATCCCGAGATCCTCGCCGAGCTCCAGCGCGACGCCACCAGGCTCGCGCGCCTGGTCGACGACCTGCTCGTGCTCGAGCGCGCGGGCGAGGCCGCACCGCAACTGGGGGAGCTCGTGGAGCTCGACGCGCTGGCCCGGGACGCCGCCGGGGCGTCTGACCGGGTCGTGCTTGGGCCATTGAGTCCGGTGGCGATCCGCGGCGATGAGCATGCGCTCGGCCGCGCCGTCGCCAACCTGATCGAGAACGGCCTCGCGCACGGGCCGCAGGGCGGGGCGGTGACCGTGACCGTGGAGGCGAGCGGGGGGAGGGCGCTCCTACGCGTCAGCGACGAGGGGGGCGGGCCCGATCCCGCCGATCACGAGCACCTGTTCGAGCGCTTCTGGCGGGGGACCAAGGCCGCCGAGCAGCCGGGATCGGGGCTCGGACTGGCGATCGTGGCGGCCATCGTCGAGCGTCACGGAGGCCACGTCACGGTCGACGGAGCGACCTTCACGATCGATCTCCCGGATGCAATGAAGGTTGCAGCACCGCAACTCGGGGCATCCTTACCTCGTTCTAGGGCGTAACGTTCATGTCTCGGGAGCTGCGGCCCTGTCCGCTAGACCCCACTTATGCCTCTAAATCCTGCTCTGCACTCCTCCCTGGAGCCCGTTCCGCGACCCGACACGGTCCCCGTCCTCGGCGTCCCCCTGGCGCTGACCGACTACGAGCGCGTGCTCGGATGGATCGACGAGATGGTCGCGCGGCGCGAGCGCGGCTACGTCTGCGTCGCCAATGTGCACACGGTGATGGCGTTCTCCGAGGACCCCGCGCTCCGGGACGCCGTCCTCGGCTCCTCGCTGAACCTTCCCGACGGCCAGCCGCTCGTATGGGCCGTCAACGCGCTCGGCTACGACCTCGGTAGCCGCGTCTACGGCCCCGAGCTCATGCTCCGCGCCTGCGCCCGCGCGGCGAGGACGGGCCAGCGCTTCTACCTCTACGGCGGCCACAACCAGGGGGCGCTCGTCGAGCTCGCCCTTAACCTGCGCCGGCGCTATCCCGGCGTGCGCATCGTCGGCGGCTACTCGCCCCCGCACCGGGCGCTGCACGAGGACGAGCGCGCCGCGGTGGCCGACGAGATCAACCGCTCGGGCGCCGACGTCGTCTGGGTGGGGATCGGCGTCCCCAAGCAGGAGAAGTGGATGGCGGAGATGCGAGAGGCGATCGAGGCCCCCGTGCTCGTCGGCGTCGGTGCCGCCTTCGACTTCCACGCCGGCCGCGTGCCCCAAGCGCCCAACTGGATGCAGGAAGCGGGACTCGAGTGGGCATACCGGCTCGTGCGCGAACCGCGACGCCTGTGGCGGCGCTACATGCGCTACAACCCCCGCTTCGTCGGGAGCTTCGCCCGACAGCTCGTCGAGCACCGCCGGGCCCTGCGCGCGCGCTGACCGCGCGCTCCTTGCACACTGCTGACTGTGAGCGCGTCCGTGGTCGCATCGATCGTCGTTCCCACTCGTGGACGGCCGGGGTATCTCGACGTGACGCTTGCCTCCGTAGCGCCCCAGGCCGCCCGTGCCGGCGCCGAGCTACTCGTGGTCACGGATGGGGAGGATGCGGAGACCGCTTCCGTTGTGGCGCTTCACGAGGCGCGTTTCATTGCCCTGGCGGCCGGTGCCGGGGCCAACGCCAAGCGCAACGCGGGGGTGGCGTCGTCGCGTGGCTCGCTGGTCGTGTTCATCGACGACGACATCGAGGCGCCCTTGGGCTGGCTCGACGCGCTGTTGGCGGGGGCGGCCGCCGCACCCGAGTACGACGTCTTCGGCGGGCCGATCCGGGCGCGGCTTTCGAGAGGGGGGCCGCGGGTGTGCGGGCGCGAGGCCGGACCGATCACGACGCTGGACCTGGGGGTGGCCGACTGTGACGCTGAGCTTGTGTGGGGAGCCAACATGGCCGTCCGGCGGCGAGCGCTCGAGCTCGTCGGGGGGTTCGACGAGGCGATCGACGGCGCCGGGGAGGAGGAGGACTGGCAGCGCCGGTTCCTCGCGCTCGGCGGGCGCTCGCGCTATGTGGCCTCGGCGCCGGTGGACCACCGGCGCGTGGGCGCCGACGCTGCGGTGCTCTCGTTGGCCCGCGCGGCGTATTTTCGCGGTCGCTCGGCGCGCCGGTATGACGTCTCGAAGGGCGGGGCGCCGGGGGTGGCGGGGGAGCTGCGGGTGATGGTGGGATGCGGGTGGCACGTCGTACGCCGGCGGTGCCTGAACGGGGTGGTGATGGG
>JALYZL010000640.1 GCA_030948875.1 Actinomycetota bacterium | reverse complement strand
GGCCGGCAAGACGCCCGAAGTGCGTTGCCATGTGACGACTCACGGCAACAGCATCTCCGTCACCTGCACAGAGGTCAGGCGAGGCGCACATTCACCCCGCGCCATCCGGGCTACCGTGGGTGTGCGTCGCGGACATCGCGTGTTCGCATACGGCACCGGACTGCTCCGCAGCCTCGTACTGCGCACGCAAAGCCAGCTTCACGGCCGCTACGTGCTGAGTCTCGACCGCAGGGGTTACAAGCCCCTGAGCCTCGTAATCCACATCTGAGCGGGTCGAGCGACGGTGACGAACCAGGTGCCACGAGAACCGGACGCGGTCGTTGTGCGCATCGGGGCCCGCCCCCTACGGGCGGACTGCAGGGTCCCGGTTCGACCCGCGATACGCTAGATACAGCAACGCGCACAGCATCGCCGCCGCGCCCGCGTAGCCCACCTCGACCCTCGTCACCTGCGAGGCGATCGTCGGCGCGGCCACGAAGACGACGAACAGGGCGGCGGCGATGAGCCAGCCGACCGCTGCCAGGTGGGCGCGGCCGCGGGCGAGGAGGGCCTGGTTGAGCGTGCCGGCGATCAGGTGCAGGCCCATGCCTATCCCCACCAGGGCGAGGCCGAGACGGCCGTAGTGGAAACCCTTGTCGCCGAGGAACAGGGTCATCACGGAGGGGCCGACGGCGAGCAGGCCGATGGCGACGGCGCCCGCGAACGCGGCGATGGCGAGGATGGTGACCCGGATCGCGCGGTGGAACTCCTCGCCGCTCTCGCGCGCCTCGAGCCCGGCGAGGTGGGGGAGGATCGAGGTCTGGATCGCCTGGAAGAGCTGGAGCGGCGCTCGCACGATGAGGAGAACGTTGAAGACGAACCCGGTCAGCCCGGAGGTGAGCCCGCCGCCGCCGGAGTTGAGCGCGACGATGAGGACGCCCGCGTTCATCAGCGTCTGCTCGGAGAGCATGATGGCGACGACGGCGACGGCGAACCCGCTGCCGTGCCGGAGCGACAGGTCCCCGGCCTCCTCCTCGAGCTGGGCATGGGCGGGACCCTCACGCGCCGCGTCGGCGACGGGGATCCCGGCCGGCGCCTGGTGGCGTACGCGGGTGAACGCGAAGGGGACGACGCACAGCGAGACGAAGGGCGCGGCCGCCATCCCCAGCCCGACGGCGCCCTGTCCCGACCCGATGCCCACCGCTACGGCGAGGACGAAGAGGAAGCGCGAGGTCGACTCGAGGAAGACGAGGCCGCCGTAGAGGGCGAAGCGCTTGTGGCCGGCCAGCCATCCGCGCGCGAAGTAGCTGGCCGCGTAGGCGAGCACGCCGACGACGAGGATCCAGTAGAGCTCGCTCGAGCCGCCGAAGATGCCGTGCTCGATCTCGTGCCGGAGGACCAGGGCGACGACGAGGTAGACCAGCGCGAAGGAGATCTGGATCAGCGCCGGGACGCGCAGGATGTGCGCGTGGACGCCCCGGGCCTGCCGGTCGGCGATCGTGCGTGAGAGCAGCTGCTCGATCGGCCGGTAGATGACCGAGAGGATCACGAACATGATCGCCCAGCACAGGGACACGCGCGCGTAGTCGGCGCGGCCCAGGACGTGACTGGCGGTCGCCAGGTAGGCGAAGGTGAAGATGCCCGTCGAGGCGATCCCGATCGAGAGGACGCGCGCGCCGGAGGCGAAGTCGGCATGGGCTGATTCGTTCCCTCCAACTCCAACTCCAACTCCAACTCCAACTCCGACACCCGCCCCTGTCCCGTTTCGCGACGCGGGTGCTTCGTTCGGCGCGCCTGTGCGGGCGCGCCAGCGCCGCCACGGGGGGGCGACCCGCTGAGCCATCAGCCGACCCGCACGAGCAGCATCGTCCACGCGAACGGCGAGCGTGTCTCGACCACCTCGCCGTAGCCGCTCAAGAGGCGCGAGAACGCGCGCGCGGACCAGTGATTCAAGTGTCCCGGGGTGTTGCCCAGCTCGTGCAGGTAGGCGCCGCGGGCCATGTTGAGCCCGCGCCACAGCGGCTCGCGTGGCACTGACACGAGCAGGTGGCGCGCGCTGATGCGAGTCATCTCCGCCAGGGTTTGCCGCGGGTCGGGGACGTGCTCGAGCACCTCGATGGCCGCGGCCAGGTCGAATTCGTCCGTCGCGAACGGCAGCCGGTCGGCCGCAGCAGCGCGGTACTCCAGGTTCGGGCGCTGCCGGGTGGCCCACTCCGAGCGCAGCTTCGGATCGTCGAGGTCGATCCCGACGATCCGGCCCTCACCGAGCTGCTGCGCCCATCGGTAGGTGAGGATCCCTTCGCCGCAGCCGACGTCAAGCACCGAGTCGGGCGCCGCCTGGGCGAAGAGCTCGGCCAGCGCCGCCTCGAAGCCTCGCATGAGCCGGCGCACGACCGGGTTGGTGGACCCGTACTTGTCGTAGGTATTTCCGGTCGGCACGCCGTCGGCGGCGGCGCCGGCGCCGGCCGCGCCCGGGCTCATACCTTGGCGCGCGTTCGCGCGGCCTCGCGATCGTCATCCGTGGGAGGTGGCGCCGCTGGCTCGCGGGGGCCGCCCCCGGGTCCGGGCTCGTAGTGCGAGGGCGCGATGCCGAGCTCGAGCTCGATCCTCCTCACGCGCTCGAAGGTGCGCTGGGAGAGGAGCCGTTGGGCGGCGAGGAGGTCGCCGATCACGCCGAGCGCCGCCAGCAGCATGGCGGCGATGACGAGGACGGCGCCGAGGATGATCGACTGCACGTGGCCGTTGCCATGGCCCTCGGCGAAGAGAACCAGGAAGCGGATCCACACCGCCAGGGCGGCGATCCCGATCACCATTGCCCCGCCCCAGAACACGTGCAGCGGCTCGTACTGCGAGTAGATGCGGAAGATCGAGAGGATGTTCCGGCGCACATAGGCGCGCATCGAGGGGAACAACCGCGATTCCCGCGTCGTCGGGTTCGTGCGCACCGGGACATGGTGGATGGCGACGAGGAGCTTGCCCGCCTGGATGATCGTCTCCAGCGTGTAGGTGAACTTGGTGACGACTTGAATCTGCAGTGCCGCCTCGCGGTTATAGGCGCGGAACCCCGAGGTAGTGTCCGGGATCGCCGTCGAGGAGGCTTGGCGGACAACCCAAGATCCGAGCCGCTGGAGCCCCTTCTTGAGGGGGGAGAAATGCTCGAGCCTCCCGATCTGGCGGTCGCCGACGACCATGTCGGCTTCTCCCCGGAGGATCGGCCCGACGAGCTTGGGGATGTCGTCGGCGTTGTACTGGTTGTCGGCATCGGTGTTGAGGATCACGTCGGCGCCGACCTTGAGGCCCGCATCGATGCCCGCTTGGAAAGCGGCGGCGAGACCCTTGTGATTGGTCAGGCGGACGATGTGGTCGACGCCGTGGGCGCGTGCCACTTCGAGCGTGCGATCGGTGGATCCGTCGTCGATGATCAGCACCTCGACCTCGTCGAACCCCTCGACGCTCCGGGGCAGGCTCGTGAGCGTGACGGGAAGCTGATCTTCCTCGTTGTAGCTGGGAATCTGGATGATGAGCTTCATGGAAGTGCACCCGCGCGCGCCGCTCGACCGGCATGGTAGGCCGCTGGACGGCCGGAGAAAGCGACGACGGGTGCCGTTGGCTGGGCGCGACGGGAGCCGGTGCGGCGCTTGCGGACGTGTCGTAAACTCGCCCGCAAGTATCCCAGACTGGCCGTCAGGCGCTCCGTCGATGGAAAGAGATCAGGTAGCAGGGACCTGCAGGGATGCGACGTCGGGCGTGCACACGGTCCACGGCGGGCTTCGGGTGACGGCGGAGCCTGCATCTACGGTATTGCTCGTCGGCTCCGGGAGCCTGGCCCCGCAAACCCCGCTCAGACCACCACAACTCAAACCCTGACCGTCCAACCTCCCAGAGTCTCGCTCCGAACGGTGCTCGAAGTCGCGACCATGACCCGGTCCGAGCACCTCCCCCGCGCTCAGGTACCGCCCACGCACCGGGAGGCAAAGCCCAGCCGGCGTCTACGCGCCGACGCGATCTCGGTGGCCCTCGCCGCCTTGCTCATCGTCACCCTCGTGTTGCGGCTGTGGGGGATCAAGCAGGGGCTTCCCTACATCTACAACGTCGACGAGGAGTCCCACTTCGTCCCCAAGGCGATCACCTTCTTCGGCCACAGCCTCAATCCCAACTACTTCAACAACCCGCCCGCCTACAGCTACGTCCTCAACCTCGTCTTCGAGCTCTGGTTCGGGAGTCGCGACGCCGTCGCGCACGCCTACGCGACCAATCCCACCGAGGTCTACGTCGTCGCCCGCGTGGTCGCCGCGGTCCTCGGCACGGTCGCGGTCTGGCTCACCTACTTGACCGGCAAGCGGCTGTTCGGCCGCGGCGTGGGGCTGACGGCCGCGGCGATCTTCGGCCTCGCCTTCCTGCCCATCTTCTACAGCCACCTCGCCCTCAACGACGTCCCCACCCTGGCGCCCGTCGCCCTCTCGCTCTACGGGGTCGCCGGGGTCCTGCGTGAGGGTCGCCTCCGCGATTACGCGATCGCCGGCATCGGTGTCGGGCTGGCGGCGGCGACCAAGTACACGGGCGGCATCACCCTCCTGTGCCTGCTCGCCGCGGCCGCGTCGGGGGCCGCCGGCAGCGAGCATCGCCATGTCCCGCGCCGGCTCCTGGCCGGCCTCGGGGCGGCGCTCGTGGCCTTCCTGATCGCCAACCCCTATGCCCTCCTCGACTTCTCCTCCTTCATCAATGGCGTCAAGCAGCAGGCGTCGGAGACCGACGCGGCGAAGCTCGGGAGCTCTTCCGTGGGGGGAATCGACTACTACCTGTGGACCTTCACGTGGGGCATCGGATGGGCGCCCGCGGTGGCCTCGGTGGTCGGGGCCGTCCTCCTCGCGGTGCGGCGAAGGCTCGCGCTCGCGCTCGTACTCATCCCCGCCCCGATCGTCTTCATCATCTTCATGGGCGAGCAGGCGCGCTACTTCGGCCGCTGGCTGATGCCGACCCTCCCGATCGTGGCGATCCTCGCCGGCTACGCCGCCGTCGAGCTCATCAGGTTCGTCTCCCGGGCCCGCGCCGTCCGGCCCGCGTTCGCCGCCGCCCTGGTGGCGGTCCTCCTGCTCGCGCAGAGCGTGACCGCTGTCGTGCACAACGACGAGGTGCTCTCGCGTCCGGACACCATCAACACCACTCGCGCGTGGATGGTCAACCACATCCCCGCGGGAGCCAAGATCGTGGTCGAGCCGATGGTTCCCGCCAGTTGGGCCTACGACGCGGGTCGCACGCTCACCGTCACCCCCTCGGGCCAGCGCTGGGACCTGTTCAACACTGCAGTCACCAACATCGACACCGGTTACCACGCGCTTGCTGCCGGCGTGTACCGGCTCGTGGCGCCCGATCAGTACGAGAGCACCCTGCGGCCGCACCTTCTCCACCTCTACGTGGCCAACGCTTACTGCTGGGTCGTCGTCAGCTCATTGCAGGCGGGACGAGCGTACGTCAAGCCGACGGTACCGAAGGCGATCGGGTACTACGCCGCGCTCGCCAAGCACGGCAAGCTGATCTTCCACATCAGTCCCTACAGCCCGGGTGCGAGCGCCGTGCCCTTCAACTTCGACTGGTCGATCGACTACTACCCGCGCCAGTACCGGCTGCCCGGTCCCGAGGTCAGCGTGTACAAGCTGCACGGCGAGAAGTGCCCGTCCTAACCAGAGCCGTCACAACTGTCACGAGCCGCTGCGTATCCTGACCTCAACGGATGGCGCTGAAAACCGATACCGACCACCGTTTCCTGGCGCGCGCCATCGAGCTCGCCGAGAACGGCCGCGGCCGGGTGAGCCCGAACCCGCTCGTGGGCGCCGTCATCGGGCGCGATCACGAGGTGCTCGGGGAGGGCTACCACACGGCCTTCGGAGCGCCGCATGCCGAGGTCGAGGCGATCGGCGCGGCGGGCGACGATCCGCTCGAAGGGGCGACGCTCTATGTCTCGCTCGAGCCGTGCTGTCACCACGGGAAGACACCTCCGTGCACGAACGCGATCCGGGCCGCCGGGATCTGCCGGGTCGTGGTCGGGTGCGAGGACCCCAGCGAGCACGCATCCGGTCGTGGTCTCGGGATCCTCCGCGATGAGGGGATCGAGGTCGTGATGGCCGAAGGGGAGCTCGCCACCCGGGCGCGGCTGCTGATCCAGCCCTTCCGCAAGCACGCCCGTACCGGTCGTCCGTGGATTCTCTTCAAGTCGGCGATGACGCTGGACGGGAAGGTCGCCACGCGCGCCGGTGACTCGAAGTGGATCTCCGGGGAGGCGAGCCGCCATCTCGCCCACCACTGGCGCGCCGAGTGCGACGCCGTGGCGGTGGGGATCGGCACCGCGCTCGCCGACGATCCCCTCTTGACCGCTCGCGTCGAGGGCGTCCACCGCCAGCCGCGGCGGGTGGTCTTCGACTCGCTCGCCCGCCTTCCGCACGCCTCCCGCCTGGTCCGCGACGCCCGCGAGACGCCGCTGACCGTCGTCGTCTCGCGGGCCGCCCGCCGCTCCGCCACCGACGCGCTCGAGACCCACGGGGTCGAGGTCATCGTCTCCACGGGCGAGAACGAGCCGGCCCGCGTGTGCTCGGCGCTCGACCAGCTCGGCGCGGCCGGGGTCACATCGATCCTCCTCGAGGGCGGACCCCACCTCGCGGGAGCGTTTCTCGACGCGGGCGAGATCGACGAGATCAGACTGTTCCTGGCCCCCCTCGTGCTGGGAGGGAGGACGGCGCGCGATCCGCTCGAGGGGCAGGGGGTCGAGGCGATCGCCCAAGCCGTCCGCGCCCTCACCCTCGACTGCGAACGGGTGGGCGAGGATCTGCTCGTCTCCGCCCGCGTGCAGGAGTGGTAGCGCGCTGTTCACCGGAATCATCATCGGAACCGGACGCGTGCAAGACTTCGAGCGCTCCGCCGATGGAGTGCGGATCACCGTGGCGACGCCGCTCGCGGCCGAGCTCGAGACGGGCGACTCGATCGCGGTCAACGGCGTCTGCCTGACCGCGGCCGCGGTGAACGTCTCGGCGGGCTCGTTCGTCGCCGAGGTCATGAACGAGACGCTGGCCAAGACCTCGCTGAGCGAGGCGGGGACGGAGGCCGAGGTCAACCTCGAGCTTCCGCTGCGGGCATCGGATCGGCTCGGCGGACACATGGTGCAGGGCCACGTCGATGGCCTGGGATCGGTGGCGGCGGTCGCCGAGGACGGCTTTGCCCGGCGGGTTCGAATCGACGCCCCCGACGAGGTGCTGCGCTACGTCGTCGAGAAGGGGTCGGTGACCGTCGACGGCGTCTCCTTGACCGTCGTCGCCGTCGACGCGGCGTCCTTCGAGGTTTCGCTCATCCCCGAGACGCTCGAGCGCACGAGCCTCGGTCGCGCCCGGCTGGGGACGCCCGTTAACCTGGAGGTCGACGTGATCGCCAAGTACGTTGAGAAGACGCTGATGAGAATGGAGGCAGCGCGATGACTTCCACCCGGACGCCGTTCGCGACGATCGAAGAGGCGGTCGAAGACCTCAGGCAGGGCAAGATGGTCGTTGTCTGCGACGACGAGAGCCGCGAGAACGAGGGCGACCTGACGATCGCGGCCCAGTTCGCCACCCCCGAGGCGATCAACTTCATGCGCAAGGAGGGAGGCGGCCTGATCTGCCTGGCCCTCACCCCGGAGCGCTGCGACGAGCTCGGCCTTGACCTGATGGCGGCCAAGAACGAGTCGGCCTTCGAAACCGCCTTCACGGTGTCGATCGAGGCCCGCTCGGGAGTCACCACAGGAATCTCCGCCTCCGACCGGGCGCACACGATCCAGGTGGCCATCGATCCCGCGAGCAGCCCCCGCGAACTCGTCCAGCCCGGTCACGTGTTGCCGCTCAAGGCCAAGGCCGGCGGGGTGCTCGAGCGCGTCGGCCAGACCGAGGCGGCCGTCGACCTGGCGCGCCTCGCGGGGCTGATCCCCGCCGGGGTCATCTGCGAGATCATGAACGACGACGGGACGATGGCCCGGGTACCGGACCTCGTGCCCTACTGCGAGCGTCACGGCTTGAAGATGATCACCGTCGCCGACCTCGTGGCCTACCGGCGGCGCACCGAGAAGCTGGTCGAGCGGGTCGTCTCGACCGTCCTGCCGACCGAGTTCGGGGACTTCGTCGCCGTCGGCTACCGCTCGCTCGTCGACGACAAGCACCACGTCGCCCTGGTCAAGGGCGAGCTCGAAGGCAAGGAGGACGTCCTCGTCCGCGTCCACTCCGAGTGCCTGACCGGCGACGTCTTCCATTCGCTGCGCTGCGACTGCGGCGAGCAGCTCGAATCCGCGCTGGCGCTGATCGAGCGCGAGGGTCTCGGGGTGCTGCTCTATCTGAGCCAGGAGGGGCGCGGCATCGGCCTGCTCAACAAGCTGCGCGCCTACAAGCTCCAGGAGGAAGGGCTCGACACCGTCGACGCCAACCTCCAGCTTGGGCTACCCGTCGACCTGCGCGACTACGGCATCGGCGCCCAGATCCTCGTCGACCTCGGGCTTTCGAGCATCCGCATCCTCACCAACAATCCCAAGAAGATCTCCGGGCTGTCCGGCTACGGCCTCTCGGTGAGCGACCAGGTCCCGATCGAGCAGGTGCCCAACCCCCACAACGAGGGTTATCTGCGCGCTAAGCGCGAGAAGCTCGGCCACTCGCTCCACCACCAGGGTCTCCCCCTCGACGAGGAGATGATCAAGGGCGAGCACGAGCGGGATCGCGAGCGCGATGGCCTCGGGTCCTAGCGGTGACCAGCGCGTCGCGCTGTGCGTGGCCCGCTTCTACGCCGATCTCGCCGACCGGCTCGAGGCGGGCGCCCGCGCCGCGCTCGCCGAGTCCGGGATCGAGGATGGCTTGGTCGATGCGTTTGATGTCCCTGGGGCGTTCGAGCTCCCCCTGATCGCGAAGTACGCGGCGCTGTCGGGGCGCTACGACGCGATCGTGTGCTTGGGGGCGGTCATCCGCGGCGAGACCGATCACTACGACTACGTGTGCGGCGAGTCGGCCCGAGGGATCCAGCAGGTCCAGCTCGAGACGGGCGTTCCCTGCGGGTTCGGGGTGCTCACCGTCGACACGATGGAGCAGGCCTTAGACCGAGTCCAGGGTGGCTCCAAGCGCGACACGGGTCGGCACGCGGTCGAGGCGGTCCTCGCCTCGTTGGCGGCCAAGGAGGCGCTCGCCGGGCGGCGCGGGCCGGCGGGCTTTGCGGTGTGAGCGGCATCGCAGGACCGACCCGGGATGTTTGCCGCCAGCGCGATGTTCGCCCGCAGGGCGAACTCGCAAGGGAGGCGAAGCCTCCCCGACCCCCTATACTCGCCCAGCCATGGCCAAGGTATGTCACGTATGCGCGAAGGGTCCCGCTTTCGGCAACAACCGGAGCCACTCGATGGTGGCCACGAGGCGACGCTTCGATCCGAACCTCCAACGCGTGCGCATCAACGACGACGGAACTCCCCGCCGTGTGTACGTATGCACGCGCTGCCTGAAGGCCGGCAAAGTAACCAAGGCGCGCTAGTGGGGCACTAGTGGCTGGTCGTTAGGGGGGTCGGTTGTCCGACCCGATCCTTGTCCGCTTCCGAGCCGTCGTAGAGGCCGCGCTGGCCCAGCTGGAGGCCCGTCGCGAGGAGGTCAACGACCTCAACGTGTTCCCGGTGGCCGACGGCGACACGGGAGACAACATGGTGCTCACCCTCCGCGCCGTCGTCGCCGAGCTCGACCGGCTCGCCACCGCGGCCGAGGGCAGGACGATCGACGAGATCGGCCGCGAGGAGATCGTCAACTCGGTCGCTCGCGCCGCGCTGCTGGGCGCGCGCGGTAACTCCGGCGTGATCCTCTCCCAGCTCATCCGCGGGGCCGCCGAGGAACTTGCGAGCCGCCCCGGCGAGCTCATCGATCCCGTGCTCATCGGCGCGGCAATGGCGCGCGCCTCCGACCAGGCCTACGGGTCGGTGCGCGAGCCAGCCGAGGGCACGATCCTCACCGTGGTGCGCGAGATGGCCCACCGCATCGCCACCGAGCTCGCTCACATGTCCGACGCACGCCTGGGAACCGATGCCACCGAGGCCGAGCAGAACGCGCTCATCGCCGACGTGATCGAGCGCGCACTCGAAGCGGGGCAGGACTCGGTCAGGCGCGGGCCCGACCTTCTGCCTGTGCTCCGCGAGGCGGGGGTGGTGGACGCGGGCGGTCACGGCCTGACCGTCCTCTTCGCGGGCATCGTCGGCGCCCTGCGGGGAACCGAGCCCCCGATCGTCGATCACCATGCCTCGGCGCGCGTCAGCCATCCGCAGCACCTCTCGAGCACCTATCGCTACTGCACCAACTTCGCGGTCACCGGGTCAGACCTCGAGGCCCGGGGGTTCATTCTCGAGCTCGAGCAGCTCGGCGACTCCCTGCTCGTCGTCGGCGACCGCACGACCCTGAAGGTTCACGTGCACACCGACGACCCCAACGCGGCCACCGCCGTGTTCGCCTCCGCGGGCACCGTTTCGCACCTCGACATCGCCGACATGAGCGAGCAGGTGGCGCGGCGCAGCGAGCGGCTCGAGCTGCCCCGGACGCCGCAGGCGTGCGGCGCACTCGCCGTCACCTCGGGCGACGGCATGCAGGCGCTGTTCGAGAGCCTCGGGGTCACCGTGCTCGACGGCGGTCCGACCCTCAACCCATCGACCTTCGACCTTCTCGCGGCCATCCACGCGGTACCGGCTGAGGCGGTTGTGGTCCTGCCCAACAGCCCCAACGTGATCATGGCCGCCGAGCGCGCGGCCGAGCTCTCCGAGAAGACCGTCGAGGTCATACCCACCCGCTCCCAGCAGACCGGTCTGGTGGCCGCCGTCGGTCTCGATCCGGCCCGGAGCGCGCCCGAGAACGCTGAGACGATGCGCCGGGCGCTCGCGGGGGTGCGCACGGGCGCGGTGGCGCCGGCCGCTCGCGACGATGCCCAAGGGCGCTTCCGGCAGGGGGAGGCGGTGGGGTTCGTGGACGAGGAGATCGTTGTGTGGGGAGCGGCGCGCGAGACGCTCCGCGGAGTGCTCGAGCGCCTCGCCGATCAAGCCGAGCTCATCACCTGCCTCCGGGGTTTGGACGCGCCGTTAGACGACGGAGAGGTGAACGCGTTGGCCGCCGGCGATGTGGAGTTCGAGCTGAGCCACGGCGGCCAGCCGGCGTATTGGTGGCTGCTGTCGGCGGAGTGAGGGCAGAGCCTATGGCGAGCCCGAGGGCGTTCGCGCTGCATGGCGGCGTAGGCGCTGAGTCGGCGGTACCCTTTCGGTTGTGCGCACGCTGCTCCCCGACCCTCCCCCAGCCGAGATCGAGGCGGCCCTCGAACGGCGTCGCCAGATCGGCGCGGACCGCTTCGATGAGGTGTGGGAGGGTGTGCTGCACATGGTTCCCGGCCCGGGAGATCGACATGCGCTGATCGAGTGGCAGCTGCCGCAACTCCTGAGGCGGGTGGCCGACCAGGCTGGACTGCTGCTCAGCGGTCAGTTCAACGTTGGCCATGACGAGGACTATCGAGTCCCGGACGGAGGCCTGCACCGAGCACGGAGCTGGGGCACTTACGCGCCGACCGCCGCGCTCGTGGTCGAGATCCGCTCCCCTAAGGATGAGACGTGGGACAAGCTCCCGTTCTACGCGGCCCACCACGTCGACGAGGTGCTGATCGTGGATCCCGCCGAGCTCAATGTGCACTGGCTCGCGCTCGAGCAGGGCGAGTATCGCGCCGTGGAGCGCAGCGGCTTGATCGACCTCGGTCCGGCCGAGCTCGCCCAACAGATCGACTGGCCCGAGGTCGATAACGGCTGACAGCCGGGAGGCGAGCGCAGTGCTCAGCGGCGGTTGCGCTTGCGCGCGGCGCGCGCCCGGCGACTCTTGGCGCGCCCTGCGGCGCGGCGGGCTTTCTCCGCGCTCGCGCCCGGGGCTTCTGCACGACCGGCGGGTGCAGGACGCTCGACCCAGAGATGTGGCAGCGCATCAGGCCGGCCGGTGAGTGCGCGCACGACCAACGGCAGCCAGATGATGCTCCGCTCGTTGAGGTCGATCGCGTGATCTTTCATGTGCTCGGCGGCCGCGTCCAGACGCTCGAGCAGCGCTGCCGCAGTGAGCCGGTGCGGCACCGAGTCACGAAAGCGCGCACGCAGCGCTTTGCGTGCGCGCGAGCGCCGCACGGGCGTCATCACCTTGAGTTCCTCGATCGCCTCCCCGCCCGGGATGGACTGGACGACCATGAGCGCGACTTGAGCGTCTCGCTGGCGCGGGCGCCGCATCATCGCGAGGATCGCCTCCCCGCCGGGGATCTCGTGACGGCAGGCCGCGACGACGCGCAGCGTCCCGATCCGCCTGGCGAGCGGCGAGACGATTCCGCGGCCGCTCAGACGCGCCAGCGCTTCGGCGGCCTGGTGGCCCAGGGGTTGGTGCGAGAACGCCACCAGGGCGGCGAGCAGCCCGGCTGCCAGCTCGTCGCCGCGCTCCTCGATCGGCTCGACCAGCGGTGCAGTCCAGTTCGCATCAACGCCCGGAAGATCAAACGGCCAGCGTAGGCAGAGCGCCAGATGCTCCAAGTCGGCGACATCGTTGATGCTCTCAATGTCGTCCACTGCCGCGTCCACGAACTCCCGCGCTAGCAGGACCGCCGACGCGGGCTGCTCCCGTCGGGTCGCACGCGACGACATGAGCTGCACCTTAGACGTCGCACCGGCGGCAACGGATCGTGTGCCCAACTAGGTATTCCTGGCAGAGCCGCGGGCGAAGGCGTTTCCCGCCATCATTGCTCGAGTCGATGTGCATCACCTCCTTCGCGTCCTCGCGGCCGCTCGAACGCGACGAGCTGCTCGAGGCGCCGATTCGCTACCCCCGCCCCGAGCGGCTGTCCGCGCCTTTGCGCGCCGGGCGCCCCAAGGTCACCGAGGCCTTGTCGAACCTCGGTCTGCACACGGTCGGCGATCTGCTCGAGCACCTGCCCCACGATCGGCGCGAGGCCCGGTCGATCGCTCAGCTTACACCTGGCGAGAGCGCGACGGTCGTCGTCGAGGTCAGGACGATCAGCTCGCGGCCCGTGCGCCGGCGGGGGATGCGGCCGCTCGTGGAAGCGACTGTGGCGGACGCCAGCGCCACCGTCAAGGCGACCTTCTTCAACCAGCCGTGGCTCGTCCAGAAGTACCCCCGGGGGACGCGGATCGTGCTCCACGGCAAGCTCGAGGGACGGGGCCGCTTCCGGGTTCAGGGGCACGCACCGACGACCGAGGCCGCCGCCTCGCTCGACGGCGTCGCGCACTACCCGGCCACGGAGGGGATCTCATCGACGCAGATCCATGTCCTCGTGCGCGAGCACGCGAGCGCCCTGGCCGACGTGGTCGAGCCGCTCCCTGGTCGTTTCCTCGCCGGCGAGCGGCTGCCAGATCGCCCCGGCGCGCTCGCCGCTGTCCACTTTCCCGAGCTCGCGAGCGACCAGCCAGGCGGTCGCAGCCGCCTGGCCTTCGACGAGCTGCTGCTCGTCCAGCTCGCCCTGCTCCGCCGTCGCGCGAGCCGGGCCGAGAGCCTGGCCGCCCCCGTGCTCGGGGATCCGCGTGAGCGCACCGCGCGCTGGCTCGAGTACCTGCTTCCCTTCGCGCTCACCGCCGATCAGGAGCGTGCGATCGCGGAGATCGACGGCGACCTCGCTCAGCCGCGACCGATGCAGCGGCTGCTGATGGGCGAGGTCGGCTCGGGCAAGACCGTGCTCGCCCTGTACGCGCTCCTGCGGGCGATCGAGCACGGCCACCAGGGCGCGCTCATGGCGCCGACCGAGACGCTGGCCGAGCAACACTTCGCGACGATCCAGTCGCTGCTCGCGGGCGAGCCGGTGACGCTCGCCCTGCTCACCGGCTCGACGCCGGCAGCCCGTCGTGCCGATGTCCTGCGTAAGCTCGAAACCGGCGAGCTTGCGCTCCTCGTGGGCACACATGCCGTGATCGAGGAGTCGGTGCGGTTCGCCCGGCTCGCGGTCGCGGTGGTGGACGAGCAGCACCGGTTCGGCGTGCGTCAGCGCGCGGCGCTCGACGCCAAGGGCGGGGACGACGTCGCCCCGCACGTCCTCCACATGACGGCGACCCCGATCCCGCGAACGCTGGCCCTCGCTCGCCACGGCGACCTCGACTTCACGGTGTTGCGCGAGCTTCCCACGGGCCGCCAGCCGATCACCACCCACATGTGCTCGACCGAGCGTGAGCGCGCCCGCGCCTACGAGCGCATCCGCGAGGAGCTCCGCGCTGGGCGCCAGGCGTTCGTGGTCTGCCCCCTCGTCGAAGAGTCTGAGCTTCTTCAGGCCCGGGCGGCGAGCGCCGAATACGAGCGACTGGCGGCCGGCGAGATGCGGGACTTCCGGGTCGCGCTGCTCCACGGCCAGCTCCGTCCCCGGGAGAAACAAGCAGCGATGGCGGCGTTCGCCTCGGGCGCCAGCGACGTTCTCGTGGCCACATCGGTGATCGAAGTGGGCATCGACGTCCCCAACGCCACCGTGATGCTCGTCGAAGACGCCGACCGCTACGGGATCTCCCAGCTCCACCAGCTCCGCGGGCGGATCGGGCGCGGAGCGCACGCGTCATTGTGCCTGCTCTTCGGTCCGAAAGGCTCGGCACGCCTGCAAGCCCTGGCCGCCCACAGCGACGGCTTCAGGCTCGCCGAGATCGACCTCGAGCTCCGCCGCGAGGGCGAGCTCATCGGCACACGCCAGCACGGCCAGCAGCAGTTCAAGGTCGCCGAGCTCCCGCGCGACGCCGCGCTGCTGGAACGGGCGCGCGCGCTGGCGGAGCGCATCGCGGCCGACGACGGTGCGCTGGTCGCGCCCGAGCACGCGCTCCTGGCCGACGCGCTCGACCTCGCGCATGGGGTGGAAGCGCAAGCTCCGATCCCGGCATGAGGGTGATCGCGGGTTCTTACGGCGGTCGCGGTCTGGCTGCGCCGCGCGGCCGCGCCACGCGGCCGACCAGCGACCGGGTCCGCGAGGCGGTGTTCTCGATCCTCGGCGATCTCTCTGAGCTTTCGGTGCTCGACCTCTACGCGGGCTCGGGGGCGCTGGCCATCGAGGCGCTGTCCCGCGGCGCCGCCTCGGCGACCCTCGTCGACTCGGCACCGGCGGCGATCGCCGCCATCCGCCGCAATCTCGCCGACCTTGGTCTGGACGCCCACGTGCGGCGGGTGGACGCCCGCACCTTCCTCCGTGTCGCATCTCGCAGCGCACGTCAATACGATCTCGTTTTCCTCGATCCCCCATACCGGCACACCAGCGAGCTCGGCGCCGAGCTGTCGTCGTTATTGGCCCCGATGCTCGCCCCTGGCGCTCGCGTCGTGGCAGAGAGTGATCGACGCGCGCCGCTCAGGCTGGAACTGCCGCTGCTCGACGACCGCCGCTACGGCGACACCCTGATCCTGATCCATGGCCCCCGATAACCGAATCGCCGTCTGCCCGGGCTCCTATGACCCGGTGACCAACGGGCACCTCGACGTGATCGGGCGCGCCTCGGCGATGTTCGACCAGGTCGTCGTCGGCGTGGTGAACCTGCCGGTGCGCAAGGTCTCGCCCCTGTTCTCGGCCGAGGAGCGCGTGCTCTTCGTCGAGAACGCCACTCGTCACCTGGGGAACGTCAAGGTCGAGACCTTCGCCACCCTGGTCGTCGAGTTCGCACATGCCCAGGGCGCGAAGGCGATCGTCAAGGGGCTGCGCGCGATCTCCGACTTCGAGTACGAGTTCGAGATGAACCAGCTCAACCGGATGCAGGCCCCCGACATCGAATCCGTGTACCTGATGGCCTCGCCAAACCACAGCTTCCTCAGATCGAGCGGTGTCAAGGAGCTCGCCACCTTCGGCGGCAAGATCGACGGGCTGGTTCCCGAGGAGGTCGCCAAGCGGCTGCTGGAGGAGCTCGGACGCTGACAAATCCTGAGCACACTGGAACCAGGACGGTCGGGGCAAGTACAGTTTGCGGAAGTCTAGGGTCACGCCGTACCGTCGGCAGGACCCACGACTTCATCCCAGCGACGGCCCCCTTCCAGTTGCAGGAACGGCCCAGCCGCCGACGAAACAGAGGTTCGTAATGGACGTCCTGGTTCTCATTGACAAGCTCGACGATCTCGTCCACAACGCCAAGCAGGTGCCGCTCACCGATCAGGTACGCGTCGACAAGGAGGAGATCTACGACATCCTCGACCAGATGCGCGCCACCATCCCCGAGGAGATCAAGCAGGCGCGCTGGATCGTCAAGGAGCGTCAGGAGATGCTCGCCGAAGCCAAGCGCGAAGCCGAGCGGATCGTCAAGGAGGCCCGCGAGCGCCAAGAGCGCCTCGTGTCCGAGGAGGAGATCACCAAGCAGGCCGAGCGCGCCGCTGAGGACATCATCGAGGACGCCCGCGGCCGCGAGCGCGAGATTCGCCTCGGCGCCGAGGACTACGCGGACGAGATCCTCAACACCCTCGAGGTCAACCTTTCGAAGTTCATCGCCGCCGTCCAGCGCGGCCGCGACCGGCTCGCCGGCAAGGACGAGCCGGCCGAAGTATCGTAGGCGGGTTCGTCGCCGCGCGTCTGTCCGGGGCGACGGCTACGTTGCTGCCTTGAGTGACGGATACCAGTCTGCGCGGTCTTGTGGGCGAGCTCGAGGGCACGGTGGCGGCACTCGGGCGGGCGATCTGGGACGAGGATCCTGACTGGTACCGGGCCCGCTTCGGCGAGCTTTACGACGGCGGGATCGAAGCGTTCGGTCCCGCCGGGCCGGCCGCTGAGGCTCGCCTCGACGCCGAGCTCTGGTTCGTGTTGGACTGCCCGTTAGACAGCGGCGATACCGCGCTGCACCGAATGAGGCAGCGCGCCAGCGGCCGTGCACTCGAGCTCCTCGCCCGCTCCGAGCTCCGCGCCTGGCGGATCGAGTCGGTCGACGGAGCGGGCGTGCTCGGCGCGCTGTGCCCCCTCGGCACCGGCCGCGCCAGGCTCGAAACCGTGCGCCGCCCGCTCGGCTCGGTGGCGCCGGGGGCCATGCTTGTCGCTCGCTCGGTACCGGTCGCGCCCGGACGATGGGGCCTCCTCGGCCGCACGCCGGTGGTCGATCTCGAGGCGGTGGGCGCGTTCGACGAGCTGCTCGCGGTGCTCGACTCCCCCCGCGGCGAGTTCTGGCGGGTGCACGGCGGGGTCTTGGCACGGGCGGCCTGGGCGTGGCCCGAGGACCGCGAGCACACTGTGGACGGAGAGATTGCTTCCGGGTCGGTGAGCGCGTTCGCGCTGTCGGACCCGGCTTCCGTGGTCGCCGCGCTGCGGGGTGATGCTGAGTTCGAGGTCTTGGACGCGGCTGCCGACTCCGGAATCCTGCGGTGGACCTGGGTATGGCACCCGCCACGCGCCCGCGGCGTCAGGAAAGAGCCAGGTGTCCGCTACACCCTGTGCGACGAGGACGCCGCCGAGCGACCCTTCCTCGCCCGGATCGTCGTCGACCTCGATGGTCGCGACGTGTGCCTGACGGCGCCCACTCCGTCGCGCCTCGCCCTCGCCGAGCGCCTCCTCGCCGCCCGGCTCGGCGACGCGCTCGGAGCGCGCACTCTGCACGAGGTCGATCCGCCGAGCATCGTCCCCCGCTGGAAGCGGGCCGGGTTCGAGCGCGAGCTGGTAC
>JALYZL010000629.1 GCA_030948875.1 Actinomycetota bacterium | reverse complement strand
TCCTCGACGAGCCCACGAGCGGGCTCGACCCGGCGGGCGCCGGGGCGGGCGTCGCGGTCCGCCGCCTCGAGCTGCTCGTCAGTCCGCTCGAGAGCATGTTCTTCGCGCTCACGAGCGATGCCGCCGTGGGCGAGCTCGAGGCCTACGAGCCGGCCGAGAAGGTCCTCGCGCGGACGTGAGCGCGACGGGCGCGATTTCCCGCGGCGCGCCGGCACCGGCCTCCGCGCTCCCGACGGGCGGCGGAGCGCGCTTTTGGAGCGTGTTCCGACGTGCAACCTGAACGTCTTCATCCCCCGGCCCGGCAAGGTACCCTTCCAAGAGGACATCGTCACATGCGACGTGAGCGTCTCCGCCAACGGCTGCTACAAGGCCGCCTCGCCGCCCAGCTTCGTCGGCCAGCAGGCGATGCACGACGCGGGCGGACAGACGGTCGCCAACCCGCTCTTCGTGGTCTACGGGTGCTTTGACACCCTGTGAGGATGGACGAGCCCCTAATAGTCAACGTGGCCGACGCCCGGGCGTTCAGCCACTCGCGCAGCGCAACCCTGATCGAGTTCGAGCCCGAGGGCGTGAGGTGGCCCGACACCGGCGTCAACATTCAGGTCATGGAGCCGGGGCGGCCCAACTGCCGATATCACTCAGAGCCGGTCCAGGAGGACTTCCTCGTGCTCCACGGGGAGTGCCTGGTCATCCTCGACGGCGAGGAGCGACCGCTCAAGCAGTGGGACTTCGTGCACTGCCCGGCGGGAACCGAGCACGTGTTCGTCGGCGCCGGGGACGGGCCGTGCGCGGTGCTGATGATCGGCTCGAGGCGCGAGGACGCCGCGCGCTACCCCGTCAACGAGATCGCGGCGCGGTACGACGCCTCGGTGACGACGGCCACCGACGTGCCCGACGAGGCCTACGCTGACTGGCGCCAAGAGCCGGACCGCCCGATAGCCCCGCCGTGGCCGCCCCAGGGTCCGGACAGTGGGGGCTGAAGCAGTGACGCGCGCGCTTTTGCCGAGCATTACGGCCAGATAAACCGCCGACCGACGCCATCGGCCAGAATTAGGGGATGCCGATGCCCGACCGGGGCCAGGATCTCAGTACTCGAGACACCGCCACCAAGCCGGCACCGCCGGGGCCGATGCCGCGCGACAAGGGTGGCTGGCAGGTAGCGCCCGCGCCCGACGGCCGCGGGACGCCCGAGGAGCACAAGCCCCGCCCGCCGCACCGGCTGCGGGGCTTCTGGATCTTCGTGTTCGTGCTGCTGGCGGTGAACTGGGCCTCGGTGCTGCTCGTCCAGCCGGCCGGCCAGGTCCGGATCAACGTGCCCTTCAGTCCCTTCTTCCTCAATGAGGTCAACGCCGGTCAGGTCAAGTCGATCTCCTCCAAGGGTGACTCGATCCAGGGCACGTTCACCACCAAGCTCCGCTATCCGCCGACCGACACCAAGGCGCCCGCGACGTCGTTGTTCGCTACCCAGGTCCCAGCGTTCTGGAACAACGCACAGCTCGCGGCGCTCCTGCAGTCCAAGGGCGTCCAGGTCAACGCCCAGTCGACCACCCAGACCCAGTCGCTGCTGGCCGAGATCCTGCTCGGGTTCGGCCCAACGCTGCTCATCGTCGGGCTCTTCATTCTCCTCGCGCGGCGCGCGCAGTCGGCGGCAGGGGGCGGGATGGGCGCGCTCGGCAACTTCGGGCGCTCGCAGGCGCGGCGGGTCGACCCCGAGAAGATCCGCGTCACCTTCGACGACGTCGCCGGGATCGACGAGGCCAAGAATGAGCTCACCGAGATCGTCGACTTCCTGCGCGACCCCGAGCCCTATCAGCGGCTCGGCGGACGGATGCCCCACGGCGTGCTCCTCTCCGGACCGCCCGGGACGGGAAAGACGCTGCTCGCCCGCGCGGTCGCCGGGGAGGCACACGCTGCGTTCTTCTCGATCGCCGCGTCAGAGTTCATCGAGGCGATCGTCGGGGTCGGGGCCTCGCGCGTGCGGGACTTGTTCAAGAAAGCCAAGGAGGCGGAGCCCGCGATCATCTTCATCGACGAGCTCGACGCGATCGGCCGCTCGCGCGCGGGCTCGGTCGCGGTCACCGGCGCCAACGACGAGCGCGAGCAGACGCTCGATCAGATCCTCACCGAGATGGACGGGTTCGAGAGCACCGAGGCCGTCGTCGTGCTCGGCGCCACCAACCGCCCCGAGATCCTCGACCAGGCCCTGCTTCGCCCCGGCCGCTTCGACCGCCGCGTCGCCGTGCAGCCGCCGGACCGCCCCGGGCGGCGGAAGATCCTCGAGGTACACACGCGCGCGATCCCCCTCGCCGACGACGTCGACCTCGACGCGCTCGCGTCCTCGACGCCGGGGATGGTCGGCGCCGACCTCGCCAACCTCTGCAACGAGGCGGCCCTGCTCGGAGCCCGCCGGCAGCACGACAAGGTGCAGATGGCCGACTTCACCGATTCGCTCGAGAAGATCATGCTCGGCGCGCCGCGCGGGACGCTGCTGAGCCCGGAGGATCGCGAGCGCACGGCCTTCCACGAGTCCGGCCACGCGCTCGTGGGCATGCTCTCGCCCGACGCCGACCCGGTCAGGAAGATCTCGATCATCCCCCGCGGCATGGCGCTCGGGGTCACGCTCTCGACGCCCGACACCGACCGGGTCTCGTACTCGCGCGAGGACCTCGACGCGAAGATCAGGGTCTCACTCGGCGGTCGCGTGGCCGAGGAGGTCGTTTACGGCAAGATCACCACCGGCGCCGAATCAGACATCCAGCAGTTGACCCAGATCGCCCGTCAGATGGTCGGCCGCTGGGGCATGAGCGAGAGGATCGGTCCGATCGCCGTGCTCCCGAGCGAGAGCAACGGACAGTTCCTGCCCGGCGTAAGCGAGACCTCCCCAGACACCCAGCGCCTGGTCGACGAGGAAGTGCATCGCATGGTCGAGGAGGCCCGCGCCGAGGTCACCCAACTACTCTCAGAGCACCGCGATCAGCTCGACAGCCTCGCTCACGCCCTGCTCGAGGCGGAGACGCTCGACGCCGTCGAGGCCTACGCCGCCGCCGGCGTGCCCATGCGTGCCGCCGAGCTCATACCCGAGCCCGGCGCCGGTACGGCCGGTACGCCGAAGGCGGGCGCCAGGTCATAACCAGTGGTCGATGGCGCGCGTGGTGAGCTGCGCGAGCATGGTGCCGAGGAGCGCGCCGGAGATGACGTCGGCCGGGTAGTGCAGTCCGGTGTGGACGCGCGAGTAGGCGACGGCTGAGGCGAGCGCCCGGATCGGGATCGCCTCGCGCGGAAGCACGGCGCCCACCGCGGTGGCGAAGGCAAAGGCCGACGCGGCGTGGCCCGAGGGAAAGGAGGTGCTGGTCGGCATCGGAGCGCGGCGTTCAGCCGGTGCTTCGCTCGGATCGGGCCGGCGGCGGCTGCCCAGCGGCTTCATGACCAGGTTCGCGACGGCGGAGGTCACGAGGACGGCGGCGATCCCGTGGGCCGCCGCTCGCTTGCCGGGGGCTCCGCGGGTCGCGGCGAGGATGGCTGCGGAGCCGACCCAAAGGCGCGAGTAGTTGGCCGCCTGGGTCAGGCGGCTCATGTGCCGGTCGACGCTCGGCGTCGGAGTGCGGAGGATCGCGTCGTAGACGGCGACGTCGACACGCTCGACGTCGCGGAGCCAGGCGGGGAGTAGCGGGCGGGACACGACGGGCAATCGTACGGGCGGGGCGCGGGTCGGGTCGCCGGGGCGCGGTCGCCGGGGCGGGTCGCGCGGCGCGGCCAATCGTTGCCGAACTGTCACCCCTGTCACCCACACGTGACTTTTTCTCGGTCAACATCGCCCCCATGCCAGAGCCTATGGTCTTTCCGGACGCAGGACGTCCGAAAAGACCACACCCTCAGCGCGAGCTCGCGATCGCCGACCTGTTCGCGCGCCAGAAAACCGTGGCGACGCTCGACCAGCTCGAGGAGCTCGGCCTGGGGCGCCGCGCGGTCCGGCATCGTGCCGCGATCGGGCGCCTGCATTGCCTCTACCCGGCGGTCTACTCGAGCACCCCTCCCTCGCTGCTGCCGCCGAAGGCTCGCTGGCTCGCCGCCGTCCTCGCCTGCGGTGGCGACGCCTACCTCTCCCATCGGTCCGCGGCTGCGCTACTGGGCCTTCAGTCGACTCTCCGCTCCGCCATCGACGTAACGACGCCCGACGACCGGGGCCGCAGGCTCGACGGCATCGACGCCCACCGCGCCGCCACCCTCACCCCGGCCGACGTCACCGCGGTCGAGGGGATCCCCTGCACCTCGGTGGCGCGGACGGTGCTCGACCTCGCCGCAGTGGCCCCCCGTCGCCGGGTCGAGCGGGCGATCGACCAGGCCGAAGTGCTCGAGATCTTCGACCTGCGCGCCTTCGACGACGTGCTCGCTCGCAACCCGACTTTGCGCGGGGCACCGATCGTGCTCGACCTCCTCGCCGAGTATCAGCGCGAGGACGCCCACCTCGCGACCCTGACCGAGAGCGAGCTCGAGGAGGGCTTCCTCGCCCTTTGCGACGCTGCCGGATTCCCGCGCCCAGAGGTCCAGCAGTACCTGACGCTACCCAGCGGCGATGTCATCAGGGCGGACTTCCTCTGGCGTGAGCTGCGAGTGGTGGTCGAGACCGACGGGCACCAGGGCCACAAGACGCCGTGGGCTCGCGAGCGGGACGCCAGGCGAGATCTATTGCTCACCGAAGCTGGCTGGCGTCCCGTTCGACTCACCAAGCGGATGGTGTTCAAGACGCCCGCCGAGACGACCCGCACGTTCGGAAGCGTGCTCGGCCAGGCGGCCTTGGCTCTTAGCCGCTTGTGAAATCTCGAGGCGTCACTATTCGCTTTGAGAGATGCCAGGATCTCAGCCCCATCGCGTGGTGATCATCGGTTCGGGCTTCGGCGGCCTGTTCGCGGCCCGGCGCCTGAAGCGCGCGCCGGTCGAGGTGACCGTGATCGCCCGCACCAGCCACCACCTCTTCCAGCCCCTGCTCTACCAGGTGGCGACGGGGATCCTGTCCGAGGGCGAGATCGCGCCGCCCACCCGCGATGTGCTCCGCCACCAGCTCAACACCAGCGTCCTCCTCGGCGAGGTGATCGGCATCGACCTCGAGGCTCGCACGGTCACCTCGCGCGTCATCGACCACGAGGTGGTCAGGGGCTACGACAGCCTGATCGTCGCGGCGGGCGCGGACACCTCGTACTTCGGTCACGACGAGTGGGCCTTGGCCGCACCGGGCTTGAAGAGCATCGACGACGCGCTCGAGCTGCGGGGTCGCATCCTCGGCGCCTTCGAGATGGCGGAGATCGAGGACGACCCGCGGGCACGCGCCGCGTGGATGACCTTCGTCGTCGTCGGTGGAGGGGCCACCGGTGTCGAGATGGCCGGGCAGATCGCTGACCTGTCCCATCGCACGCTGCGGTCGAACTACCGCCACATCGATCCGGCCGATGCGCGCATCCTCCTTGTGGACGCGCTCCCTCGCATCCTCACCCAGTTCAGCCCCAGCCTTTCGAGCAAGGCGGCCACTCGGCTCGCGGAGATCGGCGTCGAGGTCCATCTCGGGGTACGCGTGACCGGCGTCGACGAGCACTGGGTCGAGTTCAGCGGCGAGGACCCCGCCATGGGCCACCGGATCGAGTCGAGGACCAAGGTGTGGGCCGCCGGTGTCAACGGCTCCCCGCTCGGAGCCATGCTCGCCAAATCCGCCGGACTCGAGCTCGCCCGCGGTGGCCGGGTGCCCGTCGAGAAAGATTGCTCGCTGCCCGGACACCGCGAGGTGTTCGTCGTCGGCGACCTGATGGCCCTGGGTGACCTTCCCGGCGTCGCGGAGGTCGCGCTGCAGTCGGGGCGCCACGCCGCCAACGAGATCGTGCGCCGTGTGCGCAACGCCGACGCGGCGCCGACGCGGTTCCGCTACCACGACCTCGGCACGCTGGCGTCGATCTCACGTTCCTACGCGGTCGCCGAGCTCGGGCCGATCAAGGCCACTGGACTCATCGCCTGGGTCCTGTGGCTGTTCGTCCACCTCGCCTTTCTGACCGGCTTCAAGAATCGCGTCACCACAGTCTTCCACTGGGCGGTCAGCTTCATCGGGCGTGGGCGAGCCGAGCGGACGATCACCATGAAGCAGTTCCTCGCGCGTCGCCCGCTGGCAGCGCCCGCGCCGGCCCAGCCCCCGGACGAGGCGCCCGTTCCCGCCCGCGGCGACAGCCCTGAGCTCGGCTCATGAACGCACCCAGTCCACGAGCATCCGCACCGGGAGGTAGTGATCGCGAGATTGCCGTGCTCCGTGTGCACGACCCAGGAATCGGAATCGAGGCGCGCCCCGCGAGCTAGTGTGCCGCCCGTGAGGCGAGCATGGTGGCTGGTCCTGGGGGTGATCCTCGTGGTCGCGGCCGTACTACGCCTGGAGGGGATCGGCGCCCATCTCTCCGACGCCGAAGGCTACTCGTACCTCGTCGGGTCGGCCTCCAGCGCGGGCGCCTTCCTGCGCCGGCTCGCCGCCTACGAGAACACGCCTCCGCTCTTCTATCTGCTGCTGACACCGCTGCCGCTCGGGCACACGGTGTGGCTGCGCATTCCGGCGGCGATCCCCGGCGCGTTGATCCCGCTCGCCCTGTATGCGGCGCTCCGCCGCCCGCTCGGGGCCCGCGCCGCCCTGCTGGCGGCCGCGATCGCCGCCGTCGCCCCGTTCGCCGTCTCCTACTCGGACTACGCGCGCGGCTTCATGCTCGAGGGCCTGGCCTGCATCCTCGCCCTATGGGCCATGCTCCGGCTCGCGGACGGCGCCTCGCCACGCTGGTGGCTGCTCTACCTCGGCGCCGGGGTGGTCGCGGTCTACGCCGAATACGACGCGATCGTCCTCCTCGTCGCGCTGACCATCGCCGCGGTGGCCTGGGGTGGGCGCAGTCGGCTGAGGACCGGCGTACTGGGGCTGCTGCCGCTCGCGTCGCTGCTTCCGTGGGCCGGCCAGTTCGAGCGCGCGCAGGATGCCCTGAACCACACCAAGGTCTCGCCGACCTTCCCCGGGCCGTCGCTGAGCTCGCTGCGTGACGTCACCGACCGCCTCGTCCTCGGGGAGCACGGCGCCGGTGCGGGCGCCGTGCTCCGCTGGCTCGAGTTCGTCGCCCTGGTCGCCGTCCTCGCCGCCGTTCTCCTGATCCTCCGCCGGGCGCGGGCCGCCGACCCAAGCTCCGAGCGCACCCGGGCGGTGCTGTGGATCGCCACCACGGGAGCGCTGATCGCGGTCGGGCACGCACTCGCGCCGCTGTTTGGCACCGAGATCTTCAACGAGCGCTACCTGACCGTGTTGCTCCCCCTCGGCGCCGCCCTCATCGCCGCCGCCGTCGCGGAGGTGAACGCGCGTTGGCTGTGGCGGGCGGCCGTCGCCGTCGTGGCCATCGTCGGCGTCGCGGTGCTCGTGCAGCGGTTCGGGCGCGAGTACGAGCCGGACCTCGCTCCGGTGCGCACGGCTGTGGTCGCCCTTGATCCCCGCACGGTGCTGACCAACAGCGCCGTGGTGGCGTATTACCTGCGCCGCCTGCCCGTGGTGGTTGACCGGCCCTTCGGCCTTGGCCCGGGCCGCGAGCGCTCGTGCGCGCAACCGTGCGTGATCGTCGACGACGCCCGCGTCCCCGGCGGCGCGAGACCGGGGCCCGGGCCCTCGAGGTTGGTTGGACCCTTCGTGGTCCGCCTCGCCGCCGGCGGCTAGGCCCGCTTGACGATCAGGCGCCCGGTGTTGAGCGATACCGGTACTGTGCAGCGCATGCCGATCTACGAATACGAGCGCGAGGACGGGACCCGCTTCGAGATCCGTCAGGAATTCTCCGCCGAAGCGCTGGAGACCGACCCCGAGACGGGTCAGAAGGTCCGTCGCATCATCAGCTCACCGCGCATCATCTACAAGGACACCGTCAATCACTTCACGTCCTACACCTCCCGACCCAAGGACAAGAAGGCCCTGAACTAGGGCGCAGCGGGTGCTGGAGGCGGAGGGTGGTACTTGGTTCTTGGTGCTACGCTGTCGCACATGGAGATCGGCGTCCGCGAACTACGCAACCGAACTGGCCAAGTGATCGACGCGGTGAAGGCGGGCGAACGGGTGACGCTCACCGTCCACGGCGAGCCGGTAGCCGACATCGTGCCCCACGGCCGACGGACACGCTGGTTGGTCGGCGACCGGCTTCGCGAGCGGTTGCATGATCATGCTGCCGATCCCGCCCTCGAGCGCGAGCTCGATGACCTCGCGGGCCAGACTCTCGACGAGCTGTGAGCACGACGGCCGCTGGACTGCTCGACACCTCGGTCTTCATCGCTCGCGAGACGAACCGACCTCTGGGCGATCTGCCCGATCGGGTCGCGGTGTCGGTGGTCACGATCGGCGAGCTACAGCTCGGCGTGCTCCACGCCGCGGATGCCTCCATCCGAGCCCGGCGCGGCGCCACCCTCGCGCTCGCGAGAACGGCCGACCCGATCCCGATCAGCGAAGCGGTCATGGTCAGTTGGGCCCGCCTCGTCGCGGACTGCCGCGCGGCCGGCATCCATCGCACGATCAAGCTCACCGACGCGCTGATCGCCGCCACCGCGATCGAACATGGCCTACCTGTCGTCACCCAGGACGACGACTACGACCAGATCTCGCGCGCGCATTCAGCGCTCCTGGTGGTCAAGGTCTGACGCCGCCAAAAACCCGTCGCGCATGACGTCCTTGTAGAGCAGGTACTCCGCGCCTTCGGGGCCGGCGTGGAAGCCCTGGGGGCAGTACGGCGCCATGTAGATGAAGTCCTCGTGCTCGACCGAGAGCTCGGTGGCGTCGAGCAGGTAGGTGCCTCCCCCTGCCGTCATGTACAGGCCGCGCTCCTCCTCGTGCATCTCGACGACGCCGAGCGCGCCGTTCGCCTCGAAGCGCATGATGCTCATGGTGAAGTCACGGCGGGGGTCATTGGCAGGCAACAGCTCGCGGCGCCACAGCCCGCAGGGCCACTCCTCCTCGGCGAAGGTGGCCGAGTCGTCGAAGACCGCGGGGGGACGTCCGAACCCGGGCAGCGGTTGGTAGCGGCGCTTGATCCAAATCACCCGGCAGAGGGCGTCTGAATCGTTGTCGAGCACGAGATCCTGGTCGTCGGGGAGGTAGATGAAGGTCCCGGGGGTCATCGTCTGAGGAAGGCCGTCGACGAGGGTCTTTACGGTGCCATCGAGAACGGACACGAAGTGCTCGAAGCCGCCCGCGACCGGCCACTGGGTCCGGCCTCCGGGCTCGAGCTCGACCAGGTACTCGGCGAAGCGAGCGGGCGCATGGCGCGGCGTCACGAACTTGCACACCGTCGTCTCGGCACCGACCTCGGCGAGCCGGCTCGGCGCACGCGCCGCCGGCGGGATCAGATAGAACCGGCTCCCGGTCGCCCCCCGCGTGGCGTTCCACTCGTAGCCACGGTCAGATGCCACGCGGATGCCAGACCGTCTTGTGCTCGACGAAGGCGGAGAGGCAGCGCAGGCTCTGCTCGGTGGCGCCCTGACGGACGACACGAGTGATTCCACCGGCGGCGAGCCGTTCGAGCTCCGCCAGCTCACCGGGGTCGGCGGCGGTACCGAGATCGAGGGCGTCGATGTCGAGGTGGGCGGCGAGCACCTTCGCGGTGTCCGTCGTCGGGCCGGTGAGCAGGTTCGCCGCCCCGGCCGGGAGATCGGAGGTCGCGACGGCCTCGGCGAGGACCATGACCGCCGCCGCCGAGGGTTCGCCGGCGAGCACGACCGCCGCGTTGCCGGCCGCGAGCACTGCCGCCAGGCGCGACAGGAACCCCTCGAGCGGGGGGTCGGTCGGCGCCACGATGCCGACGACGCCCATCGGCTCGGCGGCCGTGTAATTGAGGTAAGGGCCGGCGACCGCGTTGCTCGACCCGAGCACCTGCGTGAGCTTGTCGGGCCATCCCGCGTACCAGACGACCCGATCGATGCAGCGATCGACCTCCTCAGAACCGCTGCACGTCGCCTCGAGCCGGTCGCGGCGCGTCTCGAGCATCTCAGCCAGCCGGTACAGCACCTGCCCGCGGTTGTAGGGGGTCAGGCCGCTCCAGCGCGCGTAGCCCGCGCGCGCGGCGCGGACCGCGTCGCGGACGTCCTTGCGCGAGGCGCGCGGATAGCGATCCCCGGCGATCGTGAACGTCTGGCCCGATTCCGAGCGCACGAAGCTCCCGTCGATGAAGAGCTTGTTGGTCTTGATGACGGCCGATCGGCTCACGTGAGCCGGAGGTAGGGCTCGAGCCCATGCCGGCCGCCCTCGCGGCCGAAGCCGGATTCACGGTAGCCGCCGAAGGGCGAGGACGGGTCGAACTTGTTGAAGGTGTTGATCCAGATGACGCCGGCTCGAAGGGCCCGCGCCACCGCGAGCGCGCGCGATCCCTTCTCGGTCCACACGCCCGCTGAGAGGCCATAGCGGGTGTTGTTTGCCATCGCGATCGCCTCGTCCGCGGTCCGGAAGCTCAGCACCGCGAGGACCGGACCGAAGATCTCCTCGCGCGCGATGCGGTGCGATTGGGTCACGCCGGTGAACATGGTGGGGGCGTGGAAGAAACCCTGGGCGGGGAGCACGCAGTCGGGTTGGAAGATCTCGGCGCCGTCCTCGATCCCGTAGCGGACGTAACTGGTGATGCGCTCGAGTTGGACGCGGGAGTTGATGGCACCGACGTCGGTGTTCTTGTCGAGCGGGTCGCCGACGCGCAGGCGGCGCATCCGCTCGGTCAGCTTGGCGATCAGCCGTTCCTGGATCGCTTCCTGTACGAGCAGCCGCGAGCCGGCGCAGCACACGTGGCCCTGGTTGAAGTAGATGCCGTTGACGATCCCTTCGACGGCCTGGTCGAGGGCGGCGTCGTCGAAGACGATGTTGGCGGCCTTGCCGCCGAGCTCAAGGGTCAGGTGCGTGTCGCGCCCGGCGAGCGCTCGGGCGATCTCGCGGCCTACCTCTGTCGAACCGGTGAACGCCACCTTGTCGATCCCCGCATGCCGGACGAGCTCGGCGCCGGTATCGCCGCCGCCGGTGACGATGTTGACGACCCCATTGGGGAGCCCCGCCTCGCGCGCGACGTCGCAGAACAGCAGCGCGGTCAACGGCGTTGTCTCCGCCGGCTTGAGGACCACGGTGTTCCCGGCGGCGAGCGCCGGGGCGATCTTCCAGGCGAGCATGAGCAGCGGGAAGTTCCACGGAATGATCTGGGCGGCGACGCCGTGGGGCGCCGGGTTTCCGTGGGGAAAGGCGTACTCGAGCTTGTCGGCCCACCCCGCGTAGTAGAAGAAGTGCGCGGCGGCGAGGGGGACGTCGACGTCGCGCGACTCGCGGATCGGCTTACCGCCGTCGAGCGATTCGAGCACGGCGAACTCGCGGGCTCGCGTCTGCAGGATGCGGGCTATCCGGTAGAGGTATTGCGCCCGGCGGCGGTGGTCGGTCGCCCACCCGCGCTCGAAGGCGCCGCGCGCCGCGCCGACCGCGCGGTCGACATCGGCCGCTCCGCCCAAGGCGACCACAGCCAGCTCCTGCTCTGAGGACGGGTCGACGGTGGGGAAGTACTCCCCCGACTCCGGCGGGCTCCATTCGCCGTCGATCCACAGCTCGTAGCGCGGCCGGATCGTGACCACGTCGCGTGACTCCGGCGCCGGCGCATAGTCCCACCCTTCGTGGGTGACGACCTGGCTCGACGACTCAGTCAACGGGGAATCCGTCCGGGCTCTGATAGACGCCCGAGTCGCGGCGGTGGACCTGCATGAGCAGGTCGTTCAACAGCGATGACGCCCCGATGCGGAACAAGTCCGGCGTAAGCCACGATCGACCGACGGTCTCGACCACGAGCACGAGGAGCGCGATCGCCTGCTTGGCCGTGCGCACGCCACCCGCCGCCTTCACCCCGATCATCTGCCCCGTCTCGTCGTGGATGTCGCGCACCGCTTCGAGCATGCAGAGCACGACCGGGGGGGTCGCGGCGCCCGGGAGCTTGCCCGTGGAGGTCTTGATGAAGTCGGCCCCGCCGGCAATGGCGAGCAGCGAGGCGCGGCGGATCATCTCGTAGCCGCCGAGCTCGCCGGTCTCGAGGATGACCTTGAGGTGGCGCCCGTCGCA
Organism: Actinomycetota bacterium; assembly: GCA_030948875.1. Taxonomy (GTDB): domain Bacteria; phylum Actinomycetota; class Thermoleophilia; order Solirubrobacterales; family Solirubrobacteraceae; genus Palsa-465. Next base: position 3,573 of record JALYZL010000629.1, on the reverse strand, counting down.
CGCGGCCTTGACTCGCTGCACTTCTTCGATCACCTCGGGATAGCGACCGGCGAGCAACGCGCCGCGGTTGAGCACCATGTCGATCTCATCCGCGCCGGCGGCCACCGCGTACTCGACTTCGCGGAGCTTCTCCTCGAGTGGGATCTGACCGGCCGGGAAGCCGGTGGCCACCGAGGCGACCATGACCGCGCTGCCGCGCAGCGCCGCCGCCACCTCCCCCACCAGGCTGGGGTAGACGCACACGGCGGCGACGCTCGGAATCGTCGGGTCCCCCGGGTCGGGCCGCAGGGCACGGGCGCTCACGATCCGCACCTTCCCCGGCGTGTCGGATCCCTCGAGGGTGGTGAGGTCGAGCAGGGAGATCGCCGTCCGCAGCGCATGGTCCTTGGCCACCGTCTTGACCGAGCGGGAGCCGAGCGTGGCCGCCCGCTGCTCGATCCCGACGGGATCGACGGAGCGGCTCGCCAGAAACTTGTAGGCGTCGGGGACGGCCCACGCGGCGCCAGGCTCTCGCGCCGGCGTGGCCACCTCGGCGGGCGTGGACGGGATGATCGTGGCAACCGTCTTCATCGATCGGCCAGCGTAGGCGAGAGCGATGGTGCGGTCAAACGGCCGGCCGGGGCCGCCCGTGTTAGCGGCCGGCAGCTCACAGGGGCAGCGGGGGCGGTTCAGCTCGGCGCGCTCGCCTTCGCCCCCGGGCGGCTCGCTCGCGCTGGTGGCGAACCTGGCGGCCGCGGCCTGGTTCTCGCCATCTACGTGCTCGCCCCGCGTGCCCTCGCGACGGCACGCCGTTGCCGCGGTCTGATCGCCTTGCGGCGCTGCTCGTCGTCACCTCTGTATACGTCGCGTCAACTTCTCGCACGCGAGCGGGCAGCCCGGGCCTCCGGGCAACGGGTTCGCGACGCCGCCCAACTACGTCGGCCTCCGGGGGGACTCGCCGCTGAGCTCGGGCGGTGTGCCCCTGCTCCCGCTCGCCGTGTGTTCGTCCGCGACGAGGGCCCGGGCTTCGATCCGGGGCGGTGGCGCACGAGCGGCGGGGCATCCGCGACGCGATCGTGGGACGGACGAGGTCGGCCGGGGCATGGCGACGATTGCGTCCGGTGATGTCGTCCTCCTCGATGTCCACATTCCCGACGGCGGCGGTGTCGCGGTCCTGCACGCGCTGCAGGGCACGGCCGACGCGCCGGCGGTACTCGCGCTCTCGGTCTCCGACGCCGCCGAGCGCGGGGCGGCGGGCGACGCCTACTTCAGCCCCCGGCTCGCCGCCTTCGTGCTCCAGGAGTTCGCCGCCCCGGAGCCGCCGAGGGCCCAGGACCCCAGCCTCGAGGCGCTCACCGCCCGCGAGCGCGAGGTCGTGCACCACCTCGCCCGCGGCTACGCCTACAAGCGCACCGGCGCACGACTCGACATCAGCGCCGCACCGTCGAGTCCCACGTCGGCGCCGTCCTGCGCAAGCTCCAGCTCACCTCACGCCACGAGGTCGCCCACTGGGCGGCGTCTCGCGGTCTCATCGACGACGTGGGAGAGGACGAGGAAGGACCTTGCCTGTGACGGGGCGGCGAGCTCGGGCGCACGCGCGCACAGCGGCGTCGACGATCCGTGCGCGGAGTTGCCAGCCGGCCTGGTTAGCCGGATGCGTTCCATCGAGAAGTAGGACCCGGCGTGCGGCGACCGCCTGCGCCCAGGGCGCGAGCTGCATTCGAGCCGGGCCGTAGTGCCGGGCCAGCGAGTGCAGTACCGCGTTCAGCGCGTCGTCCGCTCGTCCGGCGCGCCAGATCGTCGGGACCACGAGGCAGCGGCTCGGACCAAGCAGGTGCACGACCTTTGCGAGACGATCGCGATACGCCCTGGGGGAGGCCCACCAGTCGTTGGTCCCGAGCGCGAAGACGACGATGCGTCCGAGGCGCTGCTTGGGCAACAACGCAAGCCCGCGAACCGAAGGGCGTCCATGGTGCGCAGATATCGACACGAGATCGAAGGACGAGCCAAGCTCCGCGGGCATGTGCGACCACGAACCGACGGTCAGCGAGTCGCCCTGGACGGTCACCGTCAGCGCGCGCGCGCCGCTCGACGGAGTAGAGACGAACGCGTAGGCCGACCACACATTCCCCGCTGCGTCGTAGGCTTCAGCCTTGAGAATGTGCGTGCCGCCTGAGAGGACGGTCGCGTTGAGCTGACAAGAGTAAGGAGGGTTCGCGTCGGTGCCTACGAGCGCGCCGTCGAGGTAGAACTCGACCTTCGTCACGCCGACACTGTCGCGGGCGGCGACCTGGCAACGCGATCCGCTCAAGGAGCCTGAGACCGTGCTGCCGTCCGCGGGGGCCAGCCAACGAACCCACGCGGGGCCGGTCAGACTGCCAAGCGGCTGTCGCATCAGCCCACCGGCAGGCGCCGCCAACGCGCCCCAGATGTAGCTGCCGCTGGCGGACGTGCGCGCCTCGTGAGCATCGAGCACGCGCGCCGCGAAGCCCGCCAGTACGACGAGGAGAATCGCGGCAGCGGCACGCCGCCGCCTACGGAGCAGCGCAGTACACATCGCTATCTGGTCGCGTTGATGGCGCGCAGGAGGTAGGGGCCGAGACTGAGGGAAAAATCACGCGTGAGGTGCTGGAGGTCGCTGAGGACGAGCACGCCACCGACAACAGGGAAGCAAACCACGTCGTCGCAGAAGAACGGGGTGAAATCGAGGAGGTGCACGCGCGGCGGCGGTGCGCTGGAAGCCGCGGCGGCCTCGGCATCAGGGCTGAGAACGGTCGACCGCGGCTGCGCGCAGGTAGTTCCGGCGGGCTGATGCTGCGCAATCGCGCGAGTCACGCAGTCGGGCTCGCTGAGAGCCTGGTGGGGCACATCACGGATGATGAAGATGCGATGTATCGAGGGCGGAAGCGACTGCCAAAGCTGATGGAATCCAACTTCCGCGGAACCCACGAACAGCCGTCGATCAGCTCCTGAGATCACGACTGTCGAGATCTGAGGCTGCTGCGAGAGCAAGGTCGTCACCGCTGCCGCCCAGGTGTGGCACTCGCTCTGGTAAGAGCTCACTGCCCGCATGAGCGCGTCGGAGAATGCGCAGCCGTTGTGGATGTAAGCAACCCCGTTCCAGCCGTTGGCTATCGCGAGATAGTTCATCGCCGGCAGCAAGGCGGCCGCGTGGCTGTCTCCGATGAGCGCGACGGTGCCGCGTGCCGTGGCCGGATCGACGCCAAAGCTGCACGTGCTGATCGGGCCGATCTTGGACGGCCCGCCACAGAACCCCAACGGGACGAGGAGCGCGTTCGCAGGCGTGGGCTCGACCACGTCCTTGAGCGCCGGGTTGAAACACCGATGCTCGGGATCGCGCGAGGCGGCTCCCCAACACCTAGGGACCGAGCCTTGCGCGGAAGCACCGGCAACCATGAGCAGCACGCTCAGCACGAGGACGCACAATGCGACGTGGCGGGCACGCATCAGCGCGTGAAGTCCTTGTCGGTGGTGGCGAGGACGATTTTGGCGGCGAGGGTGGAGCCGGCGTTGTTGAGGTGGATGCCGTCGGATTGGCGGACGATGGTTGGTTGGCCGTTGATGGGCATGGAG
>JALYZL010000627.1 GCA_030948875.1 Actinomycetota bacterium | reverse complement strand
AGCCGGCACCGACGCCTTCCACAAGCCCTGGGACCAGCCGAGGCGCGCCTGCACCGCCCCACACCGCCTCTCCCTCGATCCCCGGCGCGAGCTTCGTCCGAGGTGGGCCCGCGGTCACCGGCCGCGATAGTAGTAACTACAATTTCGGTTCCGGATGCTCTGACAACCCGAGCAGCACCTTGCCCGGGTGCCAGGACTCGCCTTCGGTGCCCACCGGCGATCCTGAAGGCTCGTGCCCCAACGGGATCACGGTAGATCGACAGACCACGAGTTGCGGGTTGGCCACAAACGTGTACGCAGCGTATCGCTCAGATGGCGCGCTGACCGCCTTCAGTCCCGAACGGGGACGCCCATACACCTTTAACTGCTTTACAGCTGGAGCAGGGACGACCCACTTTAGGTTCTGTCTCGGCACAGCCGGCGGGAGTGAGCTCTACGTACGCTGGCACCCGTGACCGGCATTCCTCGGGCACAGAGGTTGCCGCACTCAGACAACGGCATCGGCCGGCGTTTGGTGCCGCCCCAGGCTGGCGTTCCCGCGCGCGTCTGACATCGCGAACCGGCGACTGGACAAGTGCGCCGGGCGGCCGATCGAGGACTTCTCCCCGCGGGCCGGAGCCTGTCAAGCCCGATGAGACGCTTCGTGTCTGAATTTAGTGAGCCGCGGCCTCCTTCGGTTCGGCTGGCTTGTTGATCCAGACGGCGACGGGCAGCTTGGGCGGGACAGGGGGGTGGCGGACGAACCGTTCGGGGTGCCGGGCGTAGGCGGCGTCGAGCACCAGGGCGCGAGCGGCGTGCAGTTGGGGGGCGTCGCCGTGGTGGACGGCGGCCGGGGTCATCAGCGCGATCCCGGAGTGGCGGTGCTGGTGGTGGTACCAATCAACGAACGCGCGGCAGTGCTCGCGGGCGTGCTCGATGTCCTGGAAGCGGGCGGGGAACGCGGGCCGGTACTTCAGCGTCTTGAAGCCGGCTTCCGAGTACGGGTTGTCGCTGGAGGTGTACTGCCGCGAATGCGACTTCGCGACGCCGAGGTCTTCGAGGAGCTCCGCGAGTAGCTTGGCGCGCATCGGCGCGCCGCGGTCGGCGTGCAAGGTCAGGATCTTCGGGGTGATCTGTTGCTGCTCGGTCGCCTGCTCGATCAGGGCGGTCGCGAGCTCGGCGTTCTCGTGATGCTGGACGGTCCAGCCGACGATGTACCGACTGTTCTGTTCCCGGGCTCGTTATGTGGCCGGCGGCGGGGGAGGCCAGCGTTGACGGGGGCGAGCGGCCCGGCGGTGGCGTTTTCGGGCACATAACGCGACGCCTGTCACGTCCGGTTTCGGCCGGCGAAGCGGGTCGCTACTGAGCCGGCGTTGACCGTGCCCTCACGTGAGGCTGCTTCCTCCGTCCCCAGAGCAGAGAGGGAGTTGCCATGTTGGAGAAGTACTACGTCAGGCCTCAGGCGGTCGATCGCATTCGGGCGTCGTGGATCGCCTCGGAGATCGAGCGCTACGTCGTCTGGCTGGACGAGCAGAGCTATAGCCATGCGACGGTGCGCTGTCGTGTGCCGTTGCTGTTCGCCTTCGGCGAGTTCGCATGGGCTGGCGGTGCCAGGTCCGTCGGCGATCTACCAGCTCATGTCGAGGCGTTCCTAGCCGAGCGGGTCCCCGCGAATCGCGTTGCTCAGCTCAGCGCCGTCGCCGCGCGCGAGCGCGTCAAGAACGTTCGTGTCCCGATCGAGCAGATGCTTCGCCTTGTCGTTCCCTGGTTCACGGGAACCAGCCGCACGCTCCTTGACGTCCCGTTCATCGACGAGCTCCCGGGGTTCTTCGAGTACTTGCTGTGCGAGCGCGGGCTTCGCCCCACCTCGCTGCACGGCTACGGGTGCTGCTTGAGGAGCTTCGAGCGTTACCTGGGACGAGTCGGGGTCAAACAGCTGGTCGAGCTCTCGCCGGCGCTGATCAGCATGTTCGTCGCAGAGCGCTCCGCCGTCCTGGCCACGGCGAGCGTCGGGCTGCTGTGTGGGGCGCTGCGCGGGTTCCTGAGCTACGCGTACCGCCAGGGCGTGCTCGCGGGCGACCTGAGCAAGACGGTGGAACGGCCGCGGTCCTACCGGCTCTCCGACATCCCGCGCTCGATCTCGCCCGCGGAGGTGAGCCAGGTGCTCGCCTGCGTGGACCGGAGCTCGACCCGCGGCAAGCGGGACTTTGCCGCCCTGCTGCTGCTCGCGACCTACGGCCTTCGCAGCCGCGAGATCGCGGCTTTGACGCTTGACCACATCGACTGGGGGCGCGAGCGGCTGTCCGTGCCTGCACGCAAGGGCGGCCACTCGACCGCGTTCCCGCTGTCGAGCTCAGTCGGTGAGGCGCTGGTGGACTACCTGCAGCACGGGCGCCCTCAGAGCGCGGAGCGACATGTGTTCTTCATGGCGTTCGCTCCGGTGCGGCCGATCAGCCACACGGCGGTCTCCAAGCTCGCCACGAAGTACCTGCTGAAGGCCGGGATCCAGGTCCCCCGTCCCGGTTCTCACACGCTGCGTCACAGCTGCGTGCAACGACTCGTCGACGCCGACCTCTCGCTCAAGACGATCGGCGACTTCGTGGGGCACCGCTCCCCGAAGACGACAGAGATCTACACCAAGGTCGCAGTCGAGTCGTTGCGTGAAATCGCTCTCGGTGACGGTGAGGAGGTGCTCGCATGACAACGCTCGAGCTCACGGTCTGCCGCTTCGTGGAGCACAAACGCGCGCTCGGCCGCAAATACGAAAGCGAGGAGGCCGAGCTCCGGCTCCTCACGCGCTACGCCGAGGAGCACGGCGCCAGCCGGCTTGAGGAGCTCACGCCGGTCCTGCTCGATGACTTCCTGGCGTCGCGGTCACGCCCGCGCCCGCATGGTTTCAATCATCTGCTGGGTGTCGTCCGCCGCCTGCTCAACTGGGCCGTCGCGCATGAGTTGCTCGAAGCCTCGCCGCTGCAGACTCGGCCGCGTCGCGAAACGGCGACGCGGATCCCGTTCCTCTTCAACGTCACTCAAGCGCGACGGCTGCTCGATGCAGCCGCTGCGCTCCCTGATTACACGCAAGCCCCCCAACGCGGAGCGACCTATCGCACAATCTTCGCGCTCTGCTACGGGCTTGGACTGCGCGTCGGTGAGGCGAGCGCGCTGCGTGTCGGTGACGTCGACCGCACCCGCAACCTGCTCGTCGTCAGGCGCGGCAAGTTCGGCAAGAGCCGCCTCGTCCCGCACGGCCCACGCATCGCGGAACTCGTCGGCCAGCAGCTGCAGCGCCGAAGTGATGGCGTGCTGCTGGACGACGACGCACCGCTGTTCACCTTCGACGGAGAGAGATCCGTGCATCCGCGCAGCGTCAGCGCGACGTTCCATCGTCTGGTCCTCGCGCTCGGGTTCACGGCGCCACCCGGAGTGTCCCCACCCGTGCTGCACAGCCTGCGTCACTCGTTCGCGGTCGGGTGCCTGCTCCGCTTCTACCGACAGGGCCTCGACCCAGCTGCGCGACTTGGGCGGCTATCGACGTTCATGGGCCACGTCGACCCCGTCTCGACATCGATCTACCTCACCATCACGCCGGCGCTGATGGAGGAGGCCAACCGCCGATACGAAGCCTTCGCCGAGCCGGTCTGGTCGGAGATGGAGCGATGAAAAGTCAGACGCTCGGAGCGATCCTGCACGGCTACTTCATCGATCACCTGATCGCCGTGAAGGGCCTGCGCCCCGGCTCGGTACGCAGCTACCGCGACACGATCCGACTCCTGCTCGTGTTCGTCGCCGCGCAGAAGCACTGCACTATCACGCGCCTGACGCTCAATGATCTGACCTGCGAGCGGGTGATCGCGTTCCTGCGACACCTGGAGGAGGAGCGCGGCAACCACATCCGCACGCGCAACCAGCGACTTGCCGCGCTGCACAGCCTCTTCGAGTACATCGCCGCACGGACGCCGGAGATGCTCGATGTTTGCCAGCAGGTCGCCGCGATCCCGATGAAGCGCGTGGCCCCACCCGAGACGCACTTCCTGGAACGCGATGAGATCGAGGCACTCATCCGTCACCTACCCAGCGACGGGCGCCTGGCATTGCGGGACCGGGGGCTGCTGCTGTTCCTCTACAACACCGGGGCACGCGTGCAAGAGGCCGCCGACCTGCGCCTCGAGCACCTCGATCTCGGCGAACACCCGATCGTGCGCCTCCACGGCAAAGGCGACAAATGGCGGACGTGCCCGCTCTGGCAGCAGACAGCGCGGACACTGGAAGCACTGATCGCGACGCTCGATCCGCCAGCGACACCACAGTCGGCCGTATTCAGCGCGCATCGGCGACCGCTCACGCGATCCGGGATCTACAAGATCGTGCGCCGACACGCATCGACGTTCGATGATCCGCGGACGGATCGCAGGGTCAGCCCGCACACGTTTCGCCACACGTCCGCCATGCACTTGCTGGAAGCCGGCGTCGAGGTCAACGTCATCCGCGAGTGGCTCGGGCACGTCGACCTCACGACGACCAACCGCTACGCCCAGATCAACACGAAGACCAAAACGGCCGCGCTGCGAGCTGCTGAGCCGGCGGATGACGCACTGGGACCCCGCACTCTGCCGAACTGGCGCTCGGACGAGTCTCTGCTCAACTGGCTCATGTCGCTCTGAGCGTTATGTGCCCGAAAACGCCACCGCCGGGCCGCTCGCCCCCGTCAACGCTGGCCTCCCCCGCCGCCGGCCACATAACGAGCCCGGGAACAGAACAGCCGTTTTGTGGCGCGCCACAAAACGGCTGAACATGCCCGACTGCTCGATCGTGCGACCGACCCTCGATGCCGACGCCGGCGCCGTGGCCGCGATCAAGGGATTGATCGCCGACAACCTCTTTCGGGGTCAGTCACAGCCGTTCTTCAGGACCCTCCTGCGGCTGGCCGCCAACGCTGACGCCGCCCAACGAAGCTAACCAACCCCAGAGGCCCAGGAGTGACAGAACCCGGCCGCGCCCGCTCAAGAGGCGCGGCCGCCGCCACGCTCACCCAAAGGACACCACCGGTGCTCATTGGACTCCTACACCGGCTGATCTGATGGGAAGTCGAGATGTGTCCCGCGTCTCTGCGCTTCGATGTGCGCGGCCATGGCGGCGCGGGCGGCGCCGGGGTCCCTCGACGCCAGGGCGCGCACGATGTCCTCGTGCGGGTCTTGGGCCTGTATGGACCGGCCGGGGCGGCAGTAGAGAAAGTAGATGCGCTGACCTTCGTCGAGGAGGCCGCCGACGATGCCGCTCAGCCTGTGGTTGCCCGACAGGGTGGCGATCATGGTGTGGAACTGGCGGTTGCCGGCCATCACGGATTCGAGGTGGGCTGGATCGTCCAGCGAGCCGCGGCCGACGTTTTGCAGCGCGCGGGCGTGCTGCTCGCGCAGGCGCGCGAGGTCCTGGTCGGTTACGCGCTGAGCCGCCTGACCGGCGCCGAACACCTCGAGGCTGAGTCGCAGGTCGAAGATCTCATCGACGTCGCTCCCGGACACCGGGGTCACGATGTAGCCGACGCGGGGGAGGACTCGCAGGAAGCCCTCCCGGCAGAGCGTCTTGAGCGCCTCGTGGACCGGTGATTGGCTCACCTGGAAGCGCTCGGCCAACTGTGACGCGGCGAGCATCGCGCCCGGGAGCGCGCGGCACGCGATGATGTCCGCCTTGAGCTGCCGGTGGACGTTGGCGGCCAGCGTGCTCCTCGCCGCACGCGTCTGGGCGGCCGGACCGTCGGTCATCCTCGACCCCTGCTGGTTAAGGCGGGAGGCGAAGCGCGTGCCGGGCGTTGGTCGAGCCGAGGGCGGGCGGGGCGCTGCCGCGATACGGGTCGTCCCGCAGTCCAAAGATCCGTGATAGCGTGTGGCATGTCAGGAGACATGTTATTGGGGATAGGCTGCTAGTTTGAGTTCCGCAGTGGTGGGCGCCTGGTTGGTAGAGCCCACCGCAAGTGCGGGGGAAGTCGGCTGAATCTCGTCTCGAGAGGAGATTGACAATGGCGCTGCGAAGCTCAGGGACGCCAATGGCGGCCAGGTTGGTCGGGTTGGCTGGGCTGGTCGGGCTCTCGTTGTTCAGCTTGGGGTTTTCGGCTGCTCCGGCTGCGGCCGACCGGCCCGTGCCGCCATACACGGCGGCGACGCTCGACTCCCCGACGCCGCAGGCGGGCGGCCAGTTCGGGTGGTCGATGGCGACGGTTGGTGACATTGACGGCGACCACGTGAACGACATCGCCGTGGGGAGCATCGGGCAGGACGTCGGCCCGATCAAGCACGCTGGCCGCGCATACGTTTTCAGCGGCCGGACGCGGAAGCTCATCTTGACGCTCAACAGCCCCGAGGCGCATGCTGATGGGTTTGGCAACTTCGGGTCCTCGGTGGTCGGACTCGGCGACGTCAACGGCGACGGCGTCCCGGACATCGCCGTTGGCGCCTTCAGGCAGCAGGTCGGTGCGAATCAGAACCAGGGCAAGGTGTACGTCTTCAGCGGGGCCAGCGGAGACCTGCTGTACACGGTCGATAACCCCTCCGGACAGGCGAATTCGACGTTCGGCGATGGCATAATCGCAACTAGCGACCTGAACGGCGACGGTGTTCGCGACTTTGTCGTGACCGCGACCTTCGAGTCCGTGGGCACGTGCCTCGATCCATTCGGTGCCGATCCCACCAAGCTTGGTCCTTGTCCGCAGGTCGGGGCGGCCTACGCGTTCAACGGCAAGGATGGGACGAAGCTGTACCGCTTCGAGAATCCCGGCGAAGCGACGCCTCAGGCGTATTCGTACTTCGGCCAAGGGATCGCCAACCCGGGTGACGTCAACCTCGACGGGGTCGACGACCCGGTGATCGGCGCCTCGGGGTCCATCAACGGCGACGGCGTCGTCTACGTCGAGAATGGCAAGACGGGAAGGGTCCTGCGGACGCTTCCGAGTCCTGTCCCAGGCGCCGGCGGTGGCTTTGGCCTGCAGGTCGGCGACGGTGTGGCACCGGGCGACGTCAACGGCGACCACGTTCCCGACATCCTCGTGGGCGCGCCCGGCGATCTGGCGGGAGGCCTCGTCGGCGGCCTGGTCGGCGGCCGGGCCTACCTGCTGAGCCCAACCGACGGCTCGGTCATCCGGACGCTCAACGATCCTGCCCCCCTCGCAAGCGGCAGCTTCGGCTATGTCGATGCGGGCGCCGGGGACGTCAATGGTGACGGGACTCCCGACGTGTTGGTAATGAGGCACGGATTTGGCGGTCGGTTTGGCGCGAACCCGGGAGCCGCATACATCTTCGATTCTCGGACTGGTGCGGTGCTGTCCACGCTTCCCGGGATGACGACCGACGGCCCGGGAAGCTCGGTAGCTACGCCCGGGGACGTCAACGGCGACGGCTACCCCGACTACTTCCTCGGCGGCTCGGAC
>JALYZL010000617.1 GCA_030948875.1 Actinomycetota bacterium | reverse complement strand
GGCTCAGGTCGCGCGGCGGATCGGGCGACCCGACATCGCCCGCGACGTGCTCGAGGCGCTGATGCTCGACCGCGGCCTGCGCCGTTCGTTCGATCCGGCCGTCGAGCGCGAGGCGCGCGAAGCCGCCGCGGCGCCGGTCGACGCCGCCGCGATCGACGCGCGGCGGGACCTGCGAGCGCTCACGACGTTCACGATCGACCCCCCGGACGCGCGCGACTTCGACGACGCGCTGTCCGCCGAGCCGGTGGGCGAAGACGCCCTGCGGGTATGGGTCCACATCGCCGACGTCTCGGCGTACGTGCGACCGGGCACGCTCGTCGACCGCGAGGCGTACCGTCGGAGCACCAGCGTCTACGTGCCGAGCGCGGTCGAGCCGATGCTCCCCGAGGCGCTGTCGAATCGGGCGTGCTCGCTCGTGCCCGGGGAGGATCGGCTCGCCGTCACCGTCGAGATGATGGTGCGCGGGGACAGCGTCTCGGGCGCCTCTTTCTACCGTTCGGTGATTCGGTCGGACGTGCGCCTCGACTACGACCAGGTCGATCGCATCTTCTCCGGGACCGAGCGAGCGGACGGAGCGTGGGCGAAGCCGCTGAGCCATGCGCGCGAGGCGGCCGCGGCGCTCGCGGCCCGCCGCGCGTCGCGGGGGGCGCTCCTCGTCGGGAGCGACGAGCCCGAGTTCCAGTTCGACAAGGCCGGCAACGTGGTGGGGTGCCGGGCGGTGCCTCAGACCGAGTCTCACCGGCTCATCGAGCACCTGATGATCGCCGCCAACGAGCAGGTAGCCCGCGTGCTCGACGAGGGCGGCGCGCCGGCCTTGTACCGCGTCCACGAGCGGCCCGACGCCCCGGCCGTCGAGCGGCTGTTTGAACAGCTCGCCTCGCTCGAGGTGCCCACGCCCCCGCTGCCGGGCGGCGGGATCAGCCCGCAGCAGGCGGCGGAGCTCGTCGGTGAGGCCTCGCAGCTTGTCGAGCGCTACGTCGCCGCCCGCGGCGGGCGCGGCCGGCGGGCGCTGACGCGCCTCGTGCTGCGCTCGCTCAAGCCGGCCTACTACGACCCCCGCAACCTCGGTCACGCCGGGCTCCAGTCGCCGCGCTACTGCCACTTCACCTCGCCCATCCGCCGCTACCCGGATCTCATCTGCCACCGCTCGCTGCTCGCCGTCGTCGGCGGAGGGGAGGTCCCGCCCGAGCGCGGCGGGCTGGGCACCGCCGGGTCATGGACGTCCGAGCGTGAGCGCCAGGCGATGTTCATCGAGCGCGACGCCGACGACGTGGCGCGGTGCTTCCTCCTCTCGCGCTCGATGGGTGAATTCGGACGCGAGGCCGTGTTCGAGGGCGAGGTCGTGGGGCTGGTGGGGGCGGGTGCGTTCGTCCAGTTCGGGACCGGGGAGGAGGGGCTGGCGTTCGAAGGGATGCTGCCGGTCCGCCAGCTGCGGGGCGAGTGGTGGGAGCTGGGCGAGCTGCAGACCGTGCTCGTGGGCACGCGCAGCGGCCGCGCGATCCGCCTCGGTGACGCCGTTCGGGTCCAGGTAGGGTCGATCGACGCGCCACGGGGTAGGGTGGACCTCCTGCCCGTGGAGGTGTGACAGCAATGGCAAAGGGTCGAGGAAAACGCAAGGCGGCTCCCGGCGACGTGGCGACCAATCGCCAGGCCTCGTATCGCTACGTCCTTCAGGACCGGATGGAGGCCGGGATCGTGCTCCAGGGAACCGAGGTCAAGTCGCTGCGCGAGGGCCAGGCCCAGCTCAAGGACTCCTACGCGGTGATCCGAGACGGCGAGGTGTGGCTCGTGGGTACATATATCGCTCCCTACGGGCCCGCCGCGCGCGACAACCACGAGCCCGAGCGCGAGCGCAAGCTCCTGCTCCACGCGCGTGAGATCGCCCGCCTGCAGACGAAGACCGCCGAGCGCGGCTGGACCCTCATCCCCACGCGCATCTACTTCCGCGACGGCCGCGCCAAGGTCGAGATAGCCCTGGGGCGAGGGAAGGACACGCACGACAAGCGCGATTCGATCCGCGAGCGGGACATGGCGCGGGACGTGGCGCGGCAATTAGCCGAGCGGTAGGGCGGACATCCCCACGCCCTTGAGCCAACGGCACAGGTGCGGAGCGGTGCGCGGACCGGGCCGTGCTGCGAAATGCCGGACAGTCAGGCGTTACGCAGCACGACCCCGGCAATGGCCGCCTCGCGGGCTACGGGAGGGTCGCGTGGAGGTTCGTCGCGTTCATGCCGACGACGAACAGGCCGATGAGGCCGAGGTAGACGGCCGCGACCATCACGCGAGTCATCGGTCTCACCCGGTAGTAGGCCTGCTGCGCCTCGCCGCCGTCGCGACGCAGCTTCCACCGGCGCCAAGAGTCGAGGCCGCCGATGAGGATGAAGAGGAGGACGATTGGGTTTTGGAAGTGGGTGAGGAACAGGAAGGCGATCATCATCGCCAGCCCGACGAACCACATCGCGGGCGCCATCGCGGCCATCGCCCGGCCGCCGTCCAGCGGCGACACGGGTAGCAGGTTGAACAGGTTCAGGAGGAACCCGACGAAGGCCAGCGCCTCCCAGAATGTGTTGCCGGTCAGCTTCCAGATGACGAGGCATGCCGCCGATCCCAGCCCACCCAGGACCGGGCCGGCCAACCCGACACGCGCCTCGGCAGCAGCGTCTTTCCCGAGCGATTTCGCGGTGATCACGGCGCCCAGGAAGGGAATGAACATCGGCGCGCTCGCGTGGATGCCCTCGCGCCGCAGCTGGATCACATGACCCATCTCGTGCACGAAGAGCAGGACGACGAAGCCAAGCGCGAACGTCCATCCCCAGATCAGGCTGTACGCGGCGACCGAGACGGCCATCGTGCCGGCGGTCGTGAAGAGCTTGATGTTCCCGAGAAGAAGGAGGACCGCCTTCAGCTTGGCCAGCAGCGCCACCAGCGCGGCGAGGGGCGCGGCGAGTCGCTTGCGCCACCCTCGCTTGGGCTCCTCTCGTAACGGTGCGCCCTGATCGGCCGGCTCATCGCCGCCGAACGCAGCCGTAGGCGCAGGCTCGATGACCGTCGCGGGGGCGGGAGGAAGCCATTGCGGAGCCGATTCCATACACACCATTGTGGCAGCCCGCCCGTTCGGTCCAGTCGGTTCTTCGGGATCTCCTACAATGAGTAAGTACATAACCCCCAGGGGACGACAGGCTTCGACGTGGTCGGATCGTGGGGGTGGTTGCGAGTCGAGGTTCCCGGGCGGCCTCGTAAATCACCCGGGAAAACAATAAGTGCGGACGTACATGAGTACGCCCTCCCCGCTATGGCCTAAGGCCTAGCCTGGGAAGCTCTCGGCCCCCGCTAGCCTGCGGTGGGGATCGCCGGGATCAGATAGCAGGCTCCACTCGGTGAGGTTCGCTCCCACCAATCCGAGGACATCTCAGGGAGCTGGCTGTTGGCAACCCCGCCGGCGTGGCGAGCCAACCGCGAGATCAGAGCGCCGGATACACTCGTAGACGCCATCCCTTACGCGACCGCGGACGCGGGTTCAATTCCCGCCGTCTCCACCTTCGCAAAGAATTCGAATCGCCCTCCGCTGTTGCCGGGGGGCGGTTCTATTAGGGCGAGCGCGTCAAGGGTCGTGACGGCCCGGTAGAAGGGGCGGCCGATGTCGGGCGTGACGAGCTCCATGCGGATCGGGCCTAGGAGATCGCGCAGGGTCTGAGCTGAGCGCGCCGTGCGGTGCGCCAGAACCTCGTGCACGCTCTCCAACCGATCCTTGATCCACTCGATCGGCGGCGGCTGGAAGACCTTCTCTCGGCTGCGGCGCAGGGCCTCGACTTCGTCGCCGAGGGCGTCGACCCGCCGCTCGGTTTCGACCAGCGCCTTGCCGAGTGCCTGACTCCCACGGCCCTGACCGATGAAGTCGACGAAATTGGCGAGGCGACGCTGTTCGGCCGAGAGCTCGGCCTCCTTCAGCTTGAGCGTGTCGGGCAGGTCCGAGCGGAGCTTGACGATCTCCTCCTCGACGCGGCGCAGGACGTAAGCCACATGCTCGGGGTCGGCGATCTCGTCCTTGACTGCCTCGAGGATGACCTTCTCGGCGAGCGTCCGACGGACCAGAGTCTTGTTCCCGCACGCGCCCTTGGTAGCCGCGAGGCAGCCGTAGTCCCCGCCGTTCTTGCCGCTGACCTGTGCGATTGTGGCTCCGCAGGACCCACAGACCATGCTGCCGGCCAGGAGGTGAGTGGGAAAGTCGGCCTGCCGGCTCCCTTGCTCCTTCGAGAAGCCCCGCTTCCCGTTTCCACCGGGCCATGTACGGTGCATCTGCTTGCGCCGCTCGCGCACCTTCTCCAACAGTTCCTTCGGCACGATGCGCAGCTCCTCGTCCTCGCGGATGTGCCATTCGGACTCGGGCTTCTCGAATCGCCGACGCCGACAGGTCCGCGGGTCCCGCCGACTCTCGGTCTTGTTCCACACCCATCGACCGGCGTACTTCTCGTTGTCGAGGATGCGGCTGATCGTCGCAGGAGACCAGCCTTTCGCCGCTCGGATCGCCCCGGGCACGCTTTCCTCGTTCAGCACGCGGACGATCTTCGTCAGCGGCAGGCCATCGGCGTACGAGGTGAAGATCCGCAGGATGGTGGCGGCCTCCTTCGGCTCAATCTCCATCTTGTACCCCTCCGGTCGGGGACGGCCTTTCTTGTCCATGCGCACCTCGCCGAACGCGACGGCGGTAGCCGAACGTCTTCTCGCCTACGAAGAAGCCGCGCTCCTTCTGGCCGATCTGGCCGCGTAGGGTCTTCTTCTTGAGGTCCCGGAGCTGGAGCTCGTTGAAGATCCCGCGGACCTGGATCGCAAGTGTCGACTCCTCGTCGTCGCTATCGAGCCCATCGGCGACCGATATCACGCGAATGCCCTCGAACGACAGCTCCGCGATGATCGAGAGCATCAGATGGTTGTCCCGGGCGAGGCGAGAGAGGTCGTCGACCAGGACGGCGTCGAAGTCACCCGCGTGGGCTGCAGCCATCAGAGCCGCGAGGCTCGGCCGGTCGGAGCGAGCGCCTGACTGCGCCTGGTCGGCATAGATGTGCTCGTCCGAGATCGTCAGCGCGCGGACCTTCGCCAGCTTCCGGCACGCCGAGATCTGGTCGTCGATGCTCTCGGGCCGCTGGTTCTCAGAGCTATACCGGGCGTAAATGGCAGCGGGCATCTTGGCCTCCTGGGTCAGTCGTCAGCGTGGTTCGTGGGGGAGGGGATGTCTGTCTCTGCAGCGATCTCCATCAATCGGACGTATTCGGCTGCCAGTTCGACGGCGATGTGGTCAAGCAGGTCCCGAACGTTTGGCTCAGCGAGCGACGCGCACTCTTGGTCTCGCAGGGTTTGAGCAGAGTCCTGGACCAACACGATGATAGACATTATCTATCATCGTGCGGACGGAAGTTGTCAAATCACGCGATCGGCAAAGCCTTGGCGATGGCGGTCAGGCTGATCTCGGAACGTGCGAAGTTGCTCCCTTCGGGCCCCCCGAAGCCTGTCCCGGTCGCCTGCCCGTCCACGATCCCGATTCCGCTGGGCGCCTCGCCACCATTTGACAATTCTTCAATAGAGACTCCTCCGAACAGCTTCGGCGCCTCGGTGCCCTGGCCTAACGAGAAGAAGATCCGGCGGCCATCGCTGATGATGACCCGCAGGTCGGGTGCATCCGGGTCGCTGAGGCTGGTGACGAGCGAGAACTCAGCGAGCTCATCACGCAGTCGATCCTCGAACGCTCGCATGACGTGGATGGTTGCGCCCGTCGCGCTCACAGGAAGCATCATGTCCCGGAGCTGAAGCGCCACCGCGAGCTCGAGGACATTCCGGGCCGAGAAGATGCGACTGGATCCACGCCCGCCGGCGTCTTGGACGTCCGGGACGACGACCCGCTTCTCGCAGAGATGGATTAGCCGGTGCTGGGGCACCTCGAGCCCGCGCGCAACCTCAGCGAGAGTGAACGTTCGCTGGCGCTCGCGCATAATAGACAGAATGTATCATCAGCGGTCTCACGCCGCCCTCGATGCAGTCTCCGGCCCGGCCGGCCGTTTGGGTGGAGCCAGCCCAACATTGGTTTCTCGATGTGTGAGCGACTCCCCCGAACCCGTAGAGCATCCACTTCCGGTC